>JAAGZR010000638.1 GCA_024206155.1 Aliivibrio sp. | reverse complement strand
ACTTGAAGCCGCTGGCGCTCAAATTATCCTATTAGAATGTGTTCCAGCCTCTCTTGCTGAACGCATCACAAAAGCATGTACTGTTCCTGTTATTGGCATAGGCGCTGGCAATGTAACGGATGGTCAAATCCTAGTAATGCATGACATGTTTGGTATTTCTGCTAATTACATGCCTAAATTCTCTAAAAACTTTTTAGCGGAAACCGGTGATATGCGTAAAGCGGTCACTAAGTATATTCAAGATGTTGAGCAAGGTGTCTTTCCTGCTGCTGAACATACATTTAACTAAGGAAACGTAATGGACATTTTTTCTGAAATTTTACCATTACGCCAGCAGGTCAAAGCTTGGAAACGCGAAGGTAAACGCATTGCTTTCGTACCCACAATGGGAAACCTGCACGAAGGTCATTTAACCTTAATCCGTACTGCTCGCGAGCATGCTGATGTTGTTGTTGCTAGTATTTTTGTTAACCCGATGCAATTTAATAATGCAGACGATCTAACAAACTACCCAAGAACGATGGATGAAGATGTTGAAAAACTCACATCTGAAAAGGTTGACCTTGTCTTTACTCCAACGCCAGAGATCATGTACCCAGAAGAGTTAGATAAACAAACGACGGTTGATGTCCCTGTTATCTCTACCATTTTGGAAGGCGCTTCTCGCCCTGGTCACTTTAGAGGCGTATCAACGGTTGTTAATAAGCTATTCAACATTGTTCAGCCTGATGTTGCTTGCTTTGGTGAAAAAGATTTTCAACAACTTGCACTTATTCGTCAAATGGTCATTGATATGGCCTTAGATATCGAGATCGTTGGTGTTCCAACAGTGCGTGAAGCCGATAGCTTAGCAATGAGTTCTCGTAATAATCTTTTGACATTAAATGAACGCCAACGAGCACCTGTTTTAGCTCGCACTATGCGTTGGATAAGCAGTCAAATGCGTGGTGGCCGTACTGATTATGACTCATTAATTGAGGATGCAAGTGACCAATTACGTGCAGCGGATTTACAGCCTGATGAGATCTTCATTCGTGATGCAAGAACGCTGCAAGAGCCAACAGAAGAAACTACTCAAGCTGTAATTCTTATGGCAGCCTTCCTTGGTCAAGTTCGTTTAATTGATAACTTAGTTGTTGAATTGGCAACGACATCGAACGACGAAGAAGAATAATTTTTCTAAACGAAAAATAAAAGGGCTGAAGATAATCAATATCTTCAGCCCTTTTTTCATCAATGATTTATACGTATTGCTATTAACTTCTAAGGCCAGTACCTTTAGAAATCAAGTGCAGAGCCACAGCATAAAGCACCACAATAAATGCCGTTAATACCGCAAACGCAGTACCAATACCCACATCAGATACACCTAAGAATCCATAACGAAATGCATTTACCATATAAACAATCGGGTTTAATTTAGAAACTCCTTGCCAGAATTCAGGCAACAAACTAATCGAGTAAAACACCCCACCTAAATACGTTAATGGCGTTAAAATAAAGGTAGGAATAATACTGATATCATCAAAGGTTCTAGCAAAAACCGCATTAATCAATCCACCTAAAGAGAATACGATAGATGTCATTAATACTGTCAGCATAATCACACCAAAATGTGCAATTTGAATATCAACAAAAAACAGAGACACGCAAGTCACTAACGCACCAACCAATAAACCTCGAACAACACCACCACCGACAAAACCAGCGATAATAATGTAATTAGGTACAGGAGCGACAAGTAACTCCTCTATATTTTTTTGGAACTTAGCACTAAAGAACGAAGAAGCCACATTCGAGTAAGAGTTAGTGATAACAGACATCATGATCAAACCTGGAACAATATATTCCATATAACTAAAGCCACTCATTTCACCAATACGTGAGCCAATCAAGTTACCAAAAATGATAAAATATAACGTCATGGTAATGGCAGGTGGTACCAGTGTTTGCACCCAAATTCGAGTAAATCGATTTATCTCTTTAGATATAAGACTTTTAAATGCTGTCCAATATAAGTTCATCATTATTTAGCTTCCCCACTACGGACAATACTGACAAATAACTCTTCTAATCGATTCGCTTTATTTCGCATAGAAAGTACATTTACCCCTTGCTGGGTTAATTGCTCAAAAAGATAATTAAGCCCTTGTGATTTATCTATTTCAACTTCAATCGAACCTTCTTTACTGCTTGTAATTTTAGCACCTTCCAACTGAGGCGTTGGACTACCTTCTGCCAAATCTAGAACAAAAGTTTCAACCTGAAGTTTATTTAATAATCGTTTCATCGATGTATTTTCGATCACTTCACCTTTATTAATAATTCCGATATTTCTACACAGCATTTCAGCTTCTTCAAGATAATGCGTCGTAAGAATAATCGTCACGCCTTGTTCATTAATTTGCTTTAAGAACTCCCACATTGAACGACGAAGCTCAATATCAACGCCCGCAGTAGGTTCATCAAGAATCAATAATTTAGGTTCATGCATTAAGGCTCTAGCTATCATCAAACGGCGTTTCATACCACCAGATAAATTACGTGCGCGATCATTTCTCTTTTCCCATAAATCTAACTGGGTTAGGTATTTTTGTGCTCTCTCTTTTGCTAATGAACGAGAAACTCCATAGTAGCCTGCTTGTTGTATCACTATCTGTTGAACGGTTTCAAATGGGTTAAAATTAAACTCTTGAGGAACTAAACCGATTTGCTGTTTAGCCTGAACAAGATGAGTATCGATATCATAACCAAACACTTTAACTCGGCCTGAGGTTTTATTAACAAGTGAACTAATTACCCCAATGGTTGTTGATTTACCGGCCCCATTTGGTCCCAATAGTGCGTAAAAATCACCTTGCTCTACGGTTAAATCCACGCCTTTAAGCGCTTCAAAACCACCGGCATAAGTTTTTCGTAATTGTTCTATCTCTAATGCATACATATGTTTATTCATCACCTAGATTAAGCATCTATCATTCAAGTTAGCTTATCGTTGAATAACGATGAATGCAAATTTGAAAACGACGAGATAATAAAAAACCGCAGAGCTATTCACTCTGCGGCTTGATTAAACATTACTAAATTAAGAACTTAGATCTCATCAGGTGAAACGTATCTAATCGCTGACTTAAGTGCCTCATAACGAAATTTAAACGTATTTTCATCAGGAACTAAGTCTGTCACGTGAAACTTCTCTAATTGCTCTCTGGTTTTCTCATTGGGACACAGTAAATACACTTTACAATTTGCATCTAACGCATCATTAATCGCATTCTCTAACGCTAAACCAACGGTCACATCTATCATCGGAACATCGGTTAAATCTAAAATCATCACTTCATAATCAGAAATACTGGAGTGTTGACGAGAAATCGCTTTCGATACACTGAAAATCATTGGCCCTGATAAATAAAAGAACAAGACTTTTCCATTCGCTTTATCCAATAAACATCTTTCGCTATCAGTGAGAGGAACATCATCTTCATCGGCATCACTAATTGCTTTTACTTGACGAGCTTGCTCACGGCTTAAGCGTTCAATGATAATAATATTGGAAATAAAAACACCAAGACCAACGGCGACAATTAAATCGACAAATACCGTCAGTAGCATGACACCGTACATAATGGCCATACCGGCAAAACTGACTTTATGTGCTCGCTGGATAAAGCTCCAATCGAGAATATTAAAACCAACATAGACAGCAATACCCGCAAGAACAGCCATTGGGATAGGTTCTGTTAATCCACCCGCAACCAATACCACTAAAGCAAGTACGGCAGCCCTAAATACACCAGATAATGGTGAACGAGCCCCCACTTGAATATTAGTAACCGTCCCCATTGTTGCACCAGCGCCAGGCAGTGCACCAAATAAACCAGAGATCATATTTGCTAAGCCTTGGCCACGTAGCTCCTTATCTGAGTCATGCTCTTTACGTGTTAGAGAGTCACCAATAACAGCGGTTAATAGTGTATCAATACACCCTAATGTACCTAGCACCAAAGCATCAATGACCATGGTCATAAACATATCACTGTTAATGGTAGGAATGACAATGGAAGGCAAACCTGCGGGGATCTCTCCGATCCGACGAATTGAATCTGTATCAAAAATAATGACTGAAATAAGCGTAACAGCAACTAGAGCAACCAATTGAGCAGGAATATATTTACGATACTGCTGAGGAAAAAGAAACAAAACACCAAGCGTCAATACACCAAGAAAGAGTTCTTTAATATTTAAATGCGCTAATGTATGAGGCAAAGCCGTCAGCGTCCCTATAACACCACCTGCTGGTGCTGCATGACCAAGCAAAGGGGAAAGCTGCAAGATAATGAGAATTACACCTATGCCTGACATAAAGCCTGAAATAACACTGTATGGCATTAAAGTGATGTATTTACCCAACTTTAAAGTGCCAAGGAGGATCTGAAATGCACCGGCCATCATCACAACGGTAAACGTCATTGCAATACCAGCCTCAGGGTATTTAGCGACCATGCTAGTTAAGACTGCGGTCATAATAACCGTCATTGGTCCCGTTGGTTCGGAGATTAATGTTGAAGAACCACCAAATAGAGAAGCAAAAAGCCCCACCATAATGGCTCCCCAAAGCCCTGCTTCAGCCCCTGCTCCTGAAGCAACACCAAAGGCTAATGCCAAAGGCAGTGATATGATGGCTGTCGTTACCCCGCCAAATAAATCACCTTTAAAGTTTACACTTTCAAATCGTTGCCCAAACACTGTTAGCTCCCTGTTTATAAACTCGCATCGCCATTAATTTAACAAAAGTTATTCATCTCTCATAACTATTAATTAGAACTAATGACTTCAGCTTATGTCCTATCTATCTAATTACTGCTTCAGCCGCTTCTTTTAACGTATCTACTCGTCAGATGAGTACTTTTCATGCAAACTTTTAGCAGATTGAAATTGTAACATTGTGTATAGTAAATAGACCTGTTGACGTTTTTAACAGAAAGAAGTGTAAGGGATCTCCTTGCTTCTTATGTATTTAAGGAATGAGAAATTTAAAATGCCAGAAATTAAAGAGCTTTTTGAAAATAATTCTAAATGGGCAAAATCAATTAAAGCAGAGCGTCCTGAGTATTTTTCCAAGCTTGAAGAAGGACAGAGCCCTGGCTTTTTATGGATTGGTTGCTCTGATAGCCGAGTTCCTGCAGAACGTTTAACCGGGCTTTATTCAGGTGAGTTGTTTGTTCACCGTAACGTAGCCAACCAAGTAATTCATACTGATTTAAATTGCCTATCTGTTTTGCAATATGCGGTTGATGTTTTAAAAATTAAACACATCATTGTGTGTGGGCATTATGGCTGCGGTGGTGTGAATGCTGCTATCGATAATCCACCATTAGGCCTAATTAATAACTGGCTACTTCATATTAGAGATCTTTATCTAAAACACAGAACGGTATTTGGCAGTTTACCTCGTGAAAAATGGGGGGATAAATTGTGTGAAATAAATGTCGCAGAACAAGTTTATAACGTGGGTAACTCAACCGTAATGCAAACCGCATGGGAGCGAGGACAAGACATCCAAGTTCACGGCGTTGTTTATGGTATGGGAGATGGCGTTTT
>JAAGZR010000097.1 GCA_024206155.1 Aliivibrio sp. | reverse complement strand
CAGTGTTTCTACTGGTTGTTTGCGTTCGCCACGTTGTGCATAAGCACCTTCTTCAATCAAACCATTAAGCGCTTCTGATAGCTCAGCGATACGGCCGTACTCTTTCGAGTTAAGCAGATCAGCACTTAATACGTATTCATGCTGAACACCGTGAGTACGAACAACAAGCTTAGGCTGGTGAATGTTTAATTCTTCATTAAAATCCAATGCTGCTGTGTACTGACTTGCACCGGTTTCGTGCTCATTAAGCTCAGTAACTAACGCCTCAGTCCACGCTTTAACTTCAGCTTCGTTTTCACACGCTTCCTGAGTTAATCGAGAGGTATAAACTAAACGATTTAATAGCGCTAATGGGTAACGACGGCTCATACGCTCAATCAGTTTCATTACACCATTAAACTGCTCAATTAAATTAGCCAGCTCTTGACCAAAGATTGATTCATTTGGATTAACAAATAACGATGCGTTATCTAACGCTTGCGTGATTTGGTATTCACCCATTGCTTCTTCATCTTTAATGTACTGCTCTTGCTTGCCTTTCTTCACTTTGTACAGTGGTGGCTGAGCAATGTATACATAACCGCGCTCAATCAGCTCAGGCATTTGACGGTAGAAGAACGTCAGCAGAAGAGTACGGATGTGAGAACCATCGACATCGGCATCGGTCATGATGATGATATTGTGGTAACGCAGTTTGTCAGGGTTGTATTCGTCACGACCAATACCACAACCTAATGCAGTAATTAACGTACCAACCTCTTGAGAAGACAACATTTTATCAAAACGTGCTTTTTCAACGTTTAAGATTTTACCTTTCAGCGGAAGAATTGCTTGGTTTTTACGGTTACGCCCCTGCTTGGCTGAACCGCCAGCAGAGTCCCCTTCCACAATATACAGTTCAGATTGTGAAGGATCTTTTTCCTGACAATCAGCAAGCTTACCTGGAAGACCTGCGATATCTAACGCGCCCTTACGACGAGTCATTTCACGAGCTTTACGAGCTGCTTCACGTGCGCGAGCTGCATCGATGATTTTAGAACAAACCATTTTCGCTTCACCTGGGTTCTCAGCTAAGAACTCAGACAGTTTCTCACCCATTGCAGATTCAACCGCAGACTTCACTTCAGAAGAAACCAGTTTATCTTTAGTTTGGCTTGAGAACTTAGGATCAGGCACTTTAACCGAAACAACCGCCGTTAGGCCTTCACGCGCATCATCACCAGAAGTTGATGCTTTCGCTTTCTTAGAAAAGCCTTCCTTATCCATGAAAGTGTTTAATGTACGAGTTAGCGCAGAACGGAAACCGGCTAAGTGCGTACCACCATCACGTTGTGGGATGTTGTTGGTATAACAGAAAATATTTTCTTGGAAAGAATCATTCCATTGCATTGCCACTTCAACAGCAATGCCATCTTCTTCACGCATGAAATCAAAATGGAAGATTTTTTGATGAATAGGTGTTTTATTGCGATTTAGGTGATTAACGAACGCTTGAATACCACCTTCAAACATAAAGTGATCAGATTTATCTTCTTCACGCATGTCTTGTAAAATAATAGACACACCAGAGTTTAAGAAAGACAACTCACGCAGACGTTTCGCTAGAATTTCATACACAAACTCAATGTTTGCGAACGTTTGGTCACTTGGCCAGAAACGGATTTTAGTACCTGTAGTATCTGTTTTACCAGTCACTGTTAGAGGGGCTTGAGGTACACCGTGACAATATGTTTGTTGGAAAATCTCACCTTTACGATGAATCGTAAGTTCAACTTTCTCTGATAATGCGTTTACTACTGAAACACCAACACCGTGAAGACCGCCTGATACTTTATAAGAGTTATCATCGAACTTACCGCCTGCATGAAGTACCGTCATGATAACTTCTGCTGCAGATACACCTTCTTCTTCGTGAATTTCTGTTGGAATACCACGACCATCATCGCTTACTGATACCGAGTTATCTTCGTGTATCGTTACAATAATATCTTTACAGTGACCAGCAAGAGCTTCATCGATTGAGTTATCGACAACCTCAAACACCATGTGGTGAAGACCTGTACCGTCGTCGGTGTCGCCGATATACATACCCGGACGCTTACGTACTGCATCTAGGCCTTTTAGTACTTTAATACTCGATGAATCATAATTTTCTGACATGAGTTACTCTCGCGTTTTTATCCTTGGGCTATTTTGCCATGTTCTATCTCGAACATCTTGCTTTCTTCATCATGCATATCTGCAATCTGTTCAGCAGTAATCGAACTAATAAACACCTGCGCCTTTGTCTGTTTCAAATATTGAGCCAGCAATTGACGGCGATGGCTATCTAGTTCAGAAGCAAAATCGTCTATTAAATAGATGCACTGCTTTCCTGTTGCTTCTGTTAAATGTTGCCCCTGCGCTAATCGTAGCGCGCATACCATCAACTTTAGTTGACCACGAGACAACACATCTTCAACAGGAGTGCCTGCAACTTTAATTCGTAAGTCGGCTTTATTTGGGCCGCCGACGGTATAACCCAGCTGTTTATCTCGCTCAAAGTTCTTCTTGAGCAAATCTGCGTATGGGGTTTCTCTATCCCAACCGCGATAGTATGACAGCTTTATGTCATATTCTGGTAAGAATGCCTGACATATTTGTTGTGTTGCTTCAGATACGTGATTGATGTAATCCACTCGCCACTGATCTATTTTTTCAGCCAATTGTGCGAGTTCTAAATCCCAGTAGCTTAGCTCTCTATAACTGTGTGCCGTTTTTAATAATGCATTACGTTGCTTGGTTAATCGCTTCACTCGGCTCCATGCTTCATAAAAAGCAGGTTCCACGTGAAACACTCCCCAATCTATAAATGCTCGGCGAAATTTAGGGCCATCAGTAACTAATTCAAACCCTTCAGGGTGAATTAATTGAAGCGGTAAAACCTTAGCTAATTGTGCCAGTTTTTGCCCACTTTCTCCGCCTATTTTAACCTCTGTTGTGCCGTCACGCTGCTTATTTATACCAATGGGCAGTTCAAAGTTTTCTGGTGTGGTGAAACGACCATGAATAAAAAGCTCGTTACAGTCATTTCTAATGATCCGACCGGTTAACGAGCTCTTAAATGAACGACCATGTCCGAGCAAATAAATCGCTTCTAGGATACTGGTTTTGCCACTGCCATTGGCTCCCGTAACAAAATTAAAGCCTGATGATAATTGAATATCACACGTCTTTATATTACGAAAATCATTAATGATTAGGCGTGATAATGGCATTGATAGTTAAAATCTACAGACGGATTGGCATAACAACATATTGCGCTTCATCATTAGCGCAATCTTCAACTAACGCACTCGCATTAGCCGTTGTCATCGAAATACGTACGCGTTCGCATTTTAAAGTATTCAGCACATCTAATACATAGCTAACGTTAAAACCGATTTCGATATCATCGCCTTGGAAATCCACATCAAGGATCTCTTCCGCTTCTTCTTGTTCAGGGTTATTCGCCGTAATACGCATTTGATTATTGGCTAAATTAACGCGAACACCACGGAATTTTTCATTCGATAAAATAGCGGCACGAGCGAATGCTTGGCGCAGTTCATCACAATCGGCTTCTAGTGTCTTGTTACTGCTTTGCGGCATTACGCGTCGATAATCAGGAAAGCGACCATCAACCAGTTTTGACGTAAATACAAAGTTATTCACTTCTGCACGTACATTTGAATTACCAAACTGTAAAGTAACACTCTGATCTGGCGAGTCAAGTAAGCGAACTAGCTCTTGAATACCTTTGCGTGGCATGATCACTTGCTGTTCAGGAAGATCCGAACCCACAGGCATATTACATACTGCCATTCGGTGGCCATCCGTAGCTACAGAACGGAAAATATTGCCTTGAGTTTCAAACATCATACCATTGAGGTAATAACGAACATCTTGGTTCGCCATAGAGAATTGAGTACTCTCTATCAGTTTTCGCAATTGTGCTTGAGATAGCGTGATTTCAACCTCGCTCTCCCAACCTTCAATGTTTGGAAAATCATTTGCTGGTAATGTAGCTAGAGTAAATCGACTGCGTCCAGAACGCACTAAGACTCGATCACCTTCCAATACGATAGTGATGGTTGCGCTATCAGGTAAACCACGACAAATGTCTAAAAACTTACGAGAAGGTACGGTAATAGCGCCCGCTTCAAAGTCACCTTCTAATATAATCTTACTGATCAGCTCTACTTCTAAATCGGTTGCGGTCATTGATAATTGACCATTTTCTACCTGAAGTAATATATTACCTAAGATAGGTAATGATGGACGGCCACCAAGGGCACCAGATACTTGTTGCAGTGGTTTTAATAACAGACTGCGTTCAATAGAAAATTTCATAATACTCGTTTATTTAAAAGTAGATAATGACTTACGATGACAACGTACGAATGAGGTTAGAGTAGTCTTCTTTTATATCATGACTCTCTTCACGCAATTGCGCTATTTTACGACAAGCATGAAGCACTGTTGTATGGTCTCGACCACCAAATGCGTCACCGATCTCAGGCAAACTATGATTGGTTAACTCTTTAGACAATGCCATCGCTAATTGACGTGGACGAGCAACAGAACGAGAACGGCGTTTAGACAATAAATCTGCCATTTTTATCTTGTAGTACTCAGCAACGGTTTTTTGAATATTATCAATCGTTACTAGCTTCTCTTGAAGCGCTAATAAATCACGCAATGCTTCACGTACAAAATCAATCGTAATAGCACGGCCAGTAAAGTTTGCATTTGCAATCACACGGTTAAGCGCCCCTTCTAATTCACGTACATTTGAGCGTAAACGTTTTGCAATAAAGAAAGCCACTTCATCCGCAAGATGAATTTGATGATCTTCTGCTTTCTTCATCAAGATAGCAACGCGAGTTTCTAATTCTGGCGGCTCAATCGCAACAGTAAGACCCCAACCAAAGCGAGATTTCAAACGCTCTTCTACCCCATTAATCTCTCTTGGGTATTTATCTGACGTTAGGATAATTTGCTGATTGCCTTCCAATAACGCATTAAAGGTATGAAAGAATTCTTCTTGTGAACGCTCTTTATTCGCAAAGAATTGAATATCATCGATAAGCAAGGCATCAACACTACGGTAATAACGTTTGAACTCTTCAATGGCGTTATTTTGTAGCGCTTTAACCATGTCTTGAACAAAGCGTTCTGAATGCATATACACAACTTTAGCGTCAGGCTTACGTTCAAGAATCGCATTACCCACTGCTTGCAACAGGTGCGTTTTACCTAAACCAGTACCACCATATAAGAATAGTGGGTTATATGCCGTTCCCGGGTTATCAGACACTTGACGAGCTGCAGCTAAGCCAAGTTGGTTTGATTTACCTTCAACGAAGTTAGTAAATTTATGTTTAGGGTTTACATTCGAACGATGATTCAGATCAGCAGGTGTAGGCTCTGAACTCTGAGATTCCCAAGGCTTATTCGTTGACTGTAAGGCTTGAAGTTGTGCAGGAGCTGAGGTTGAAGCAGCAACATCCGCAGCTGTTCTCTTCGGTGCTGATGATGGCGTAGGTTTACTACCCACTTCAAAACGCAATGTAGGGACATCGCTACCACAGAACTCATTTAATAATGAGTTAATGCTATTTAAGTACTTATCTCGAACCCAATCCAACACGAAACGGTTCGGCGCAAATAGCGTAAGGGTATTGTCATTTAATTCAGCTTGCAGGGGTTTAACCCACATACTAAATTCTGCGGAAGGTAATTCTTCTTGAAGGCGCTGTAAACACTGCAGCCAAAGCGATGAAGACACGGACAACCCCACTCATAATTATTTTTAAAAGGTTGTCGATTTTATACTGTGGATAACTTTTGTGCCAGTGTTAGATCGATGATCCAGTGAATAAGATCGAAGTTATTCACACTGATCACGCTTTTTTACCTAGATCGACACACTTTTTACCTGACTTATACCCAAAACCATCAACAATCGGGAGATTATGCACTTTATTTTACGGTTTAGTTATTACACATAACCAGAGGATATTTAGATCTCAATCGCAAAAAACGTATTATCTCGATACTGATGAATTACGGAGTATCAATCATGAAATGGACAAAGAACATTCTTACTGGATTAACACTGACACTAGTAGCCACTCAATTTGCTCAAGCAGCCACTGACGTTAAAGTAGGGATGTCTGGCCGTTATTTCCCATTTACCTTCGTTAAACAGGATCAACTGCAAGGTTTTGAGGTTGATTTATGGGATGAGATAGGTCGCCGTAACGACTATAACGTTGAATACGTAACTGCGAGTTTTTCTGGTTTATTTGGGCTATTAGAAACAGGCCGAATTGATACGATTTCAAATCAAATTACCAAAACCAAAGAACGTGAAGCTAAATACCTATTTGCCGACCCTTATGTTGTTGACGGTGCGCAAATTACCGTTCGTAAAGGCAATGACAGCATCAAAAGCATTGAAGATTTGGAAGGAAAAACCGTTGCCGTTAACTTAGGTTCTAATTTTGAAAAATTACTGCGAGATAACGATAAATCAGGCCAAATAAACATTAAAACCTACGATACTGGTATTGAGCACGATGTCGCTTTAGGTCGTTCAGATGCGTTTGTGATGGACCGTCTATCAGCAGCTCAACTGATTAAAAAATCAGGATTACCACTGCAACTTGCAGGCGAACCATTTGAAACCATTGAAAATGCATGGCCATTTGTAAAAAATGAAAAAGGCCAAAAGCTACAAAAAGAAGTTAATAAGGCATTAACTGAAATGCGTGCTGACGGCACATTAGCAAAAATATCACAAAAGTGGTTTGATGCTGACGTAACACAATAAGTCATGCTGACTCGGTAAGTACCCACTTCTATTTAAATAAACCCACTATCTGTAACGTAGTGGGTTTTGTGTTTATTACTTATATAAACTCAGTACGGCTCACCACTTTTTCAACTAATTATAGAGAGACATCATGGGATTTGATTTTGCGTATATGATTGAACTCTTACCAATACTGTTTAAGTATTTAGGTACGACATTAGAAATGGCGATATGGGGATTGTTCTTTGCTTTGGCTCTGGCGTTAGTACTCGCTAACTTAAGAGTCTTTAAAGTGCCAGTATTGGATCAACTTAGCCAGCTTTACATCAGCTTTTTCCGTGGTACACCACTGCTGGTTCAATTATTTCTTCTTTATTATGGCTTACCGCAAGTATTCCCTATTTTTATTGGATTAGATGCGTTTAGTGCCGCTGTTATTGGCTTAACACTCCATTTCGCTGCTTATATGGCTGAGAGTATTCGAGCAGCTATTATTGGTATTGATCGTAGCCAAATGGAAGCCAGTCTTTCTATTGGTATGACAACATCTCAAGCAATGCGTCGTATTATTCTTCCTCAGGCGACTCGAGTAGCTTTACCTTCATTAATGAACTATTTCATCGATATGATTAAATCTACGTCATTAGCCTTTACACTTGGGGTGTCTGAAATAATGGCAAAAGCGCAAATGGAAGCCTCTTCAAGCTTTAAGTTCTTTGAAGCATTTTTAGCCGTAGCCCTGATTTATTGGGGTGTTGTTGTCATTCTTACTCGAGTACAAACTTGGGCTGAAGTGAAATTAAATAAGGCGTATGTTCGATGATAAAAATTACCAACCTACATAAAAGCTTTGGGGATACAAACGTACTATCAGGCATTGACCTCACCATTAATAAAGGAGAGATAATTGCCATTATAGGATCAAGCGGTACAGGCAAGTCTACGTTACTTAGATGCGTCAATTTTCTTGAAACGGCCGACAAAGGTACCATCACTATTGATGATATTAGCGTCGACAGTGAAAAAAATACCAAAGCAGAAATCATTGCATTACGACGAAAAACAGGGTTTATCTTCCAAAACTATGCTCTTTTTTCACATTTAAGCGCTCGACAGAATATTGCTGAAGGCCTAATAACTGTCCACAAGTGGAATAAGGCAGATGCTCTTAAAAGAGCACAACAAATTTTAGACGATATTGGGCTTGGTGATAAAGGAGATAACTACCCTTCAGCGCTTTCTGGAGGCCAACAACAGCGCGTTGGTATTGGCCGAGCAATGGCCTTAGAAGCAGAACTGCTATTATTTGATGAACCCACGTCAGCACTTGATCCGGAATGGGTTAATGAAGTGCTGACCTTAATGAAAAAACTGGCCACTCAACATCAAACCATGCTGGTTGTAACTCATGAAATGCAATTTGCAAAAGAAGTCGCCGATAAAGTTATCTATATGGCAGATGGAAAGATCGTGGAACAAGGAACTCCAGAACAAATTTTTAGTTATCCACAGGATCCTAAATTAAAAAAATTCTTGAATCAGGTCGGGA
The DNA here is from genome assembly GCA_024206155.1 of Aliivibrio sp. GTDB lineage: Bacteria > Pseudomonadota > Gammaproteobacteria > Enterobacterales > Vibrionaceae > Aliivibrio. The sequence goes on along the minus strand of JAAGZR010000097.1, from coordinate 3,002 downwards.
TCGCATAAAGATCCTTGCGCTCTGGCTCACAAAACGTATAATTCACCGTCCGGAAAAATCGTGGAACCTCTTATTGACTATTTTTCTGTCAATGATTACAATTCCGCCTCTTTGTTGAGAGGCGTCGGAATGTACGTCCCACGCCGGGTTTATACAAAAAACCTAAACACTACTGATCAGTAAAAGGTAATACCAATGAAACGCACTTTCCAACCTTCAGTTCTTAAGCGTAAACGCTCTCACGGTTTCCGTGCACGTATGGCTACTAAGAACGGTCGTAACGTAATTAACGCTCGTCGCGCTAAAGGCCGTAAGCGTCTATCTAAGTAATCCTAGATTATTTTGATGAATTACGACTTCTCTCGGGAGTTACGCTTGTTAACTCCCGAAGATTACAAATTTGTTTTCAAGCAAGCTCACCGAGCCGGCTCACCTCACTTTACCATTCTAGCCAGAGAAAATTCACTATCACATCCTCGTTTAGGCCTTGCTGTTCCTAAAAAGCAAATTAAAACTGCTGTAGGTCGCAATAAGTTCAAACGTATTACACGTGAAAGTTTCCGCAATAAGCAACATTCATTACCTGCGAAAGACTTTGTGGTTATCGCTAAAAAGAGTGCTCAAGATCTGAGTAACGAAGACTTCAACAAGCTATTAGACAAATTATGGCATCGCCTGTCTCGCCCTTCTCGTGGATAGCAATCGGTCTAATCCGTTTTTATCAACTCGTCATCAGTCCATTGATTGGACCTCGCTGTCGATTTACTCCAACGTGTTCACATTATGCAATTGACGCACTAAAGTCACACGGTTTAGTAAAAGGGTGTTGGCTATCTGGCAAACGTCTATTAAAATGTCATCCTTTGAATGATGGGGGCTATGACCCCGTCCCACCCAAGCAGCATAAAGACAGAGAACAATAACGATGGATACCCAACGTAATATTCTGTTGCTCGCACTGGCTTTAGTTTCTTTTTTACTTTTCCAACAATGGCAAGTAGAAACTAATCCGCAGCAACCAGCTACAGTTAGTACCGTTCAACAAACACAAACGGATGGTGATGTTCCAACTTCTTCAACAGCACACAGTGATACACCTGCTGATTCAGCGCAATCTGATAAGCTAATTACTATCACAACAGATGTACTTACTTTAAAAGTAGATACATTGGGTGGTGACATCGTTGAATCAGTTCTTAACAAATACGACGCTGAATTAGACTCTAAAGCAAAGTTCGTTCTTCTTCAGGACGATGCAACACACAGCTACATAGCTCAAAGTGGTCTTATCGGTCCTCAAGGTATCGATTCAAACACCGGCCGTGCACACTTCACTACACAAAAAACAGATTATGTTTTAGCTGATGATCAAAACGAATTACGCGTTCCATTAACATTAGTGAAAGACGGTATTACTTATACTAAAACACTGATTCTTAAACGTGACAGCTACGCTATCAATGTTGATTACACGGTTGATAACCAATCCTCAGCACCAGCAACAGTCGAAATGTACGCAAACTTAAAGCAAAACTTAATGGATGATGGCGGCAGCTTAACGATGCCTACGTACCGTGGTGGTGCTTACTCTACAGAAGATACTCATTACAAAAAATACAGCTTTGACGACATGGAAGATAAAAATCTATCTATCAACATGATAAACGGTCAAGGCTGGGTTGGCATGCTGCAACACTACTTTGCTTCAGCTTGGATCCCACGCAACGTAAACGATGCGACAATAACATCTCGTGTTGCTGGTGATTATGGTTACATTGGCATTCGCATGCCTGCTGTAACGATTCCTGCAGGTCAAGAAGCTACACTTTCCGCAACACTTTGGACTGGTCCAAAACTACAGAAAGAAATGGCAGCGACTCAAAAATACCTAGACTTAACGGTTGATTACGGTTGGTTATGGTTTATAGCTTCACCACTTCATAAACTACTGTCTTTTATACATACGATTGTTGGTAATTGGGGTGTAGCAATTATCATCCTAACGTTTATCGTTCGTGGCGCTATGTACCCACTAACAAAAGCGCAATACACATCTATGGCTAAAATGCGCATGCTTCAACCTAAGTTGGCAGCAATGCGTGAGCGCATCGGTGATGACCGTCAGCGTATGAGTCAAGAAATGATGGAGCTTTATAAGAAAGAAAAAGTAAATCCACTAGGTGGTTGTTTACCAATTCTTCTTCAAATGCCAATTTTTATTGCTCTATACTGGGCTCTGATGGAATCGGTTGAACTTCGTCATGCGCCATTCTTTGGTTGGATCACGGATTTATCAGCACAAGACCCATACTACATCCTGCCATTATTAATGGGTGCAAGTATGTTCTTAATCCAGAAGATGAGTCCAACAACAGTAACGGATCCAATGCAACAGAAAATCATGACGTTCATGCCTGTTATGTTCACCGTATTCTTCTTATGGTTCCCTGCTGGCCTAGTTCTTTATTGGTTAGTATCAAACATCGTAACGTTAATTCAGCAGACTCTGATTTACCGTGCACTAGAGAAAAAAGGCTTACACTCTAAGTAATTTAAATTTTTAAAGAAATAAACAAAAGGCGGCCATTGGTCGCCTTTTTTGTTTTATCGGCTTACAATATGTTCAAGCAATAGACATTAAGAATAATCATGACATTACATACAGACACCATAGTTGCACAAGCAACTGCCCCAGGCCGAGGCGGCGTAGGCATCATTCGAGTATCGGGTCCTAAAGCCAAAGAAGTTGCTTTAGAGGTTATTGGTAAAGAACTGAAACCACGTTACGCTGAATACGCACCATTCAAAGACGAGAATGGTTTAGAGCTTGATCAAGGGATTGCACTCTATTTTCCTAACCCACATTCATTTACGGGTGAAGACGTTTTAGAACTTCAGGGGCATGGTGGCCCTGTTGTCATGGATATGCTAATCAAACGCATCCTAAAAATAGACGGTATACGTACTGCTCGTCCAGGTGAATTCTCAGAAAGAGCCTTCCT
>JAAGZR010000637.1 GCA_024206155.1 Aliivibrio sp. | reverse complement strand
GCTCTGATGGCACGTTGTAAGGGTTGTCTAGCGATTGAACTGTTTCGTTGTTTGGCATCCAGAAATTCACTTCCGACGATAATGAATGTCTTGCGCCCTCTTTAAACACATAGTGTGGAACTTCAAAAGGTTTTATACTACCGACATTAGGCTCTCCACCCACAAGGGTTTCTGGAAAACTAACATTATCATAAAAAGAAGGTTGACGCATATCTACGTTAGTTATAGATTTATCTATTACAATTGGGACTCCGCTAGTAATTACTTCTTCTTCACTTTGAAACATAAAGTTCAACGTACTTATCTCTTGTGTGCCAGAAGTGTAAACTCTAGTTGGCTGGTTTTCAACGTCGTGAGTAATCTCTTCGCCAAAACTGTACCCATCTTCCCAAGGTCTTTTATTTTCACTCACTTGCAACTTGTTACCAGCATTAAAATGGTGGACGGCATAAAATCTTGGATCGTAAATTAACTGTTCTCTAGGCCAGCTTTCGTACACTTTTACATACAGGGCTGTACTATTTGCGTCGTAATAGTCCGTGGATCTACCTCCCGCAGAAGCAGAAAACACATCACCATTTGTATACATAGGTTGTCCAATGTATGAATCTGTTACAAATTCAATACCTTCGTCGGGTGCAGATGTAGTCATAATTGCGCCAATAACGCCAAACATACCTCTGGACTCTTGACCGGGAGAGCTACCAAGTTGAGCGTGACCAACAGCGGGAGTGAAACAATATTGCTCT
>JAAGZR010000636.1 GCA_024206155.1 Aliivibrio sp. | reverse complement strand
TTACTAGAGGATTAAAAACTAATGAAGTGTCTGTAATTGATACATACAAAGATGATGGCAATGACAAGTTCTCATTGATGGGGGGATTAATCACTAGAGATCATCTACATTCTATATCAAGGTCGATTCATGTAATACAGAGTTGTCGAGAGATCATGTTTATTTGGGGTTAATTCTGTCATGCATAAAGTGCATATGTGTAGTAAGAGCAAACACTATGCCACATGCATACGAGAGATTGGCCATGCAATGACACGATTTCATGCTTTTCTTGGGTAGTGACGTATAGGATGCTTCTCAGTTCCTCTTGGAGATTCAAATAGATGGTATTGAAGATAAAGTTAAGATACAATAAATTTATTATCTCAAGCTAGAAAGGAATCATCTACAACCAGCCAGTAGCAACAGTGTTCTCGCACAACAAATACGAAAGACGTTATCAAATGCTGTATCCTATAGGATTTGGTCATATCATGCTAGCAAGGATAAATCAATATGTCGTTACCATTTCCCATACAAATGACAATAGATTATTCATTTGGTTGTAAGGTTTCGCTGCACTAAAATGATAAGTTAATGGTACTGCACTGGTGTACTCCAACTTTGCACATGAAGGATTCCCCCTTAAGCTCTGGTGCAACTGATGCAGTGACTGTGCCTCCAGTTGAGATATGATGATTTCTTCCCAACATCAGGTTAATACCAGCCTAGTAAGATTATGAGTATCAGCCAACCTGTACAAGCAAATTGCACACCACCCCCCACTCTTCTGCTTCTTTAGGTGCATGAAGGGCATGGTCCTACAGATGGGATCCAATGTCGTGGCTTGCGTGAGTATTGAGGCAACTGACTATGAGGACGTACACTTTGAGGAATGATCTGCTATAAAAGAAGCTGGTGTAATAGTTTTGGAGACCAAACGCATGTGTAGAGCCCACATATTGTACTTGGCGCTGAGTTCGCTGCTCTCAATTCTCTGTTTATGCCACCAGGTTCTAATATATGCGATGGTACAGTTCTAGGCACATTTTCCACAATTTGCAAGGCCATGACAGTTTACCCTTGACATCCAATGAAGAGCCAAGGAAAGTTTGCAGCAGAGTGCCAGGCGTATGATGCTGTAATATATCCGTGGCTGACAAGGCTGAGAAGCCCTTGCCTATCTGAAACTCAGGGCATTCCTCACTAAGAGCGCGTAAATAGGCAACAATGCGAACAGCCTTGAGTGAGTCTCCACCACTTTCAAAAAAGTCGCTGGCCATCCCCATGCCCTCATTCCTGGCC
>JAAGZR010000096.1 GCA_024206155.1 Aliivibrio sp. | reverse complement strand
TTGATTAAATATTCAAGACCACCAGCGGCTTGCATTGCAGCAGCTGCAGCTACTACCGCCATGATCATTAACATTACATCAATAGGTGGGCTTGTCGGTTGTAAGCCAAATACAAAACTCAGTATAGCTAAACCAATGCCGCCCATAACACCTAAACCGATACCGCCAATTCGGGCACCGACTAGAATACAAATTAATACAATTAAGAACTCAATTAAAAACATATCAATCTCCCTGATGATAAGTTTTATATAACTATTTTTAAATTACCGCATATTACATCAGTAATTTAAACACCAAAAAATCGGGAGGATAATAATCATCTTATATATTTAATAAATAGCGGCAGATCACACATCATTCAAATTTATAAAAACAAAACAAAATATTTGTAAGTAGTTATTATTTATAAATTTTCCAAATACAAACAAGCAACAAAATGATTACAATTATTGTCATTTTCTTCTTATTATTTTTATCAAATCGCTTCGAAGTGAGATGATTCTACAATGAACATTGGTACCTTTTACGTTGGCCCAACTTACAAGTTCTAATAGTAAAAATTATTCATTGGCCAAATAGATAAAATCCCTTTAATTATTGAGAATAAGGAGTTTTATCTATCTATTACTTAATTTTATGGCTCAAGATTGTAGCTTGATTTTTTCTTATCAAATATCACATAAGCCATATATCCCACAATCATAATATTAATAATAAATGCACCGATACTTAGGAGACTTGTGCGGAAGATAATTTCGTATAGCTCAAACGGGATATAGATTGCGCCGCTCACTAAAGCAAACCATTCAGTCCATACTTGTGAGCGCCATAATCCATAAGCTTCAACGAGTCGAATGATTGAATACACCACTGCACCAAAGGTAAAAAATAGAATTTCAGTGCCAGTTAACCCACTCGCAGCATCAATAAATACACTAGGTAAATGACTTGCCGGATTTAAGTGTAAACGGCTCACTATCAACTCAGCTAAATGATGTAAATTATGACCCGCTAAAGTATGCACCCCAAAAGCAACTAATAGAGATACAATCCCCTTACTTGCTTCCAATACGGCAACCGCACGTAACCCTTTCTTTATTGTTGTCATACTGGCCTCTTCAATCCAATACATCTCTGATAACAAAATTCATTAATAGAGTGAGTATCTTTCTTAAACTTCATTTTTAAAAGTGCATAACCTTTGATTAAATAATAAAATACCGTAAGACTCAACCCTATTATTAATAATAGCAATTAAGATAATAAGAACATTCACAATAATTATTTGTAAAATATCAACTAAAGTAATGACTAATATAATTAATTGGCCAATCAGATACATTTTGTATTCATGTTCCCTAAAATTAAACTACAGGATCATTTTTCATTATAGGCCTATTCACAGCTTTTCATCCACTTTATATGGATTTACCTGCGCTTCTAGTTACATTTTAACCACTCTTGATGGCCGATTTAGCAGTAAACTAATAATTACTGCTAGTACAACCAGCAAAAGACAAACAATGGCGTCATCACCTTCCCAATGAAATCAACTAGCTTACCTCTTTAGAAAGTCAACAATCATGTTGTACCAGCAAAGAAAGCGGAGAAAAGCATTAAGTGATCACCAATAAAGAAAGGCTTAATACGCATATCATAAGCAACAGTTACTGCTCATGGCATTCCAAATGCCTGGACCTATTGCAATAAAAAGCAAGACCCAAAAAAGGGGGAAGGATGATATTCCCTGCGCCAAGAAACATGGCGAAAATCATTAAACCGATAGCAAGTAAATTTTATTTTTACAATATCATTGTCCTTATTGCTATTTGGCTTAATCCTAGTATCTTTTATTGTCGACCGTCACACTGGCTGAAAAAAATAAGAGGAAAATAAAGCAGTCTCCCATCAGTCTGGCTGACGGAAGTGCCGTCAGCCTAGTTAATAATCAATAGCTAAAAATGTCAGCTATTCACGGATTCTATTTTTTCAGCAACCCAATCTAAAATGTTTTTTAATTCCTCATCAGACATATCAAATAGCGTATCGCCAATGTACCACTCTATCTGAGCTTGGTTCTTTAAAGGGGTGTATTGTGGGTTCCCAAGCCATACTCCTTTCTCTCTCGCTAATTGATCACGCATCAGCGAAGCTTTTTCAAGACTTAGAGGAAGATACAAATGCAGCATATTCGCGTTGGGTTCACTTGGGTTAACCGTAAATTGAGAGTAGCTATTGATCAGTTCATATATAGATTTAGTTCGTTCAAATAACCTTGGCATTGCTTTAATGCGCTCGTCAAACTGCATGGCAGCAGAAACAATATAAGGTGTTTTATGATAAACATTACCACCTTGACGCCTCATCCATACGTCCGCTTTTGCAATCATCGCTTTACTACCAAGTAGCATTGAGCCGCCTAAGCCATTAACTCCTTTATACAATGACACATACGCACTCTCAAAGCCTTTAGCGATCTCTTTATATGACTTACCATAATATGCAGCACATTCCCACACTCTTGCTCCATCCATATGCAAATGAATCTGTTCTTCTTTGCAATGCTGCTTAATTCGTTCCAGTTCAGACCATAAAGGCAGTTGCCCTCCAATCTCACGCATTGGTAATTCATATACCGCGGCGGCTATTTTATCCGGCCATGCTTTTAAATCTTCAACATTCCACGTTCTAAATACATTACCAACAGGCAGAACATTAAATCGATTTTGCAATTGATAACCTTGGCGTTCATGTCGATAAATATGACAAGTTTCGTGCATAGCAACGATATTATTCTTTTTCTCTTCGCACACCATTTCTAATAGCGTAGGCTGAGTCATGGTTCCTGTCATAACAAATAGGCCAGCTTCATAACCCAATAAGTCTGCAACTTCTTGTTCAAATTTTTGAATTAAATCGCCTTCACCGTACACATCATGATAGATATTATTGTCTCGACACCACTCTGCCATTTTCAAAAATTCATCAGCGGGTTTGCGCTCTTTATTGCCTGAAAGCTGAGTATGGCACTGCTGGCGTAATGTTACTGTCATTAGAAAATATCCTTATTTGTAGGCGTAGCCGTAATTCTTAGGTCAACGTTATTGTGCCGTTTATTAATAAGGAAGCAAGAGCATTATAAGCAGAGTTTATAATTTCCAAATAGCACTTCTTTGTTGATATTTATGCATTACTGTTTCAATATGGTTAATTAAATAATAACTCAAGGGATGACCTTTATGAATTTACGTAATTTCTCATTCATTTTATGCGTGGTTACACCTTCGGCAATGGCTCAACTTACAGATAAAGAAGGCATTAGTGGTGAAATTGCATTAACAACAGGGTTTACATCTTCAAAATCCAATTTTAATACTAAGGGGGATGCCACCATTACCTCCGTGGATCAGAAGGGCTCTAGTGATATCAATTTTATGACCTTTCCTCTTGGCAGCATTGCTTATACGTTTAGCCAAGAGTTAAATCAGCAAGTGTATGCTGGTACCACTCGCCAAGATATCGCTACAGGTACTGTTGTTCTTGAGGTGGGTTATAAGTATCAATTTGATTCAAGAATGGTCATTGATGCCTCTATTTTACCAACTATTATGTCAAGTAAAACATGGGAAGATCCATATTTAGTTGGCTCAGATCGAGTAGAAACAAATGCATCAGGCAACGCATTTCGTTTTAAAGTGAGTAATATTGCGGGATCAAATTTTACCGTTGATAGTGCTTATGCTACCAAAAATATCAAAAATGATGACGTTCAACACAATGAACTAAAAAGAGACGCAGATACAATCTACTTAAAGGCCCAATATCGCTTACCATTAAGTCGCACTTCATTCGTCCTACCTTCTGTTATTTACCAATCTTCATCTGCGGATGGAAAAGCAAACTCTTACGATCAATACGGTGCTGAACTAAGCCTTTTCAAGTTAATGCAAAGACATCAACTAGTATTAACCGCGGGATATAAACAACAAAACTTTGGTGCAGACAACCCTATTTATGGAAAGACACGTAAAGACGATAAGCTGAGCTTATTTGCCGCTTACGAATACACTAAATTCATGGATTGGCAAGATTGGTCATTCATCTCTTTTGCGGGTTACAATTCAACCGATTCAAACATTACCTTTTATGACGAATCAAAATACATTGTTACTGTCGGTTTAAATTATAAATTTTAATACTCGTACAGCCCTGCTTAAGATTATTTAGCAGGGCTTTATAATAAACGATTCGCTAATATCTACAACAGCCTTCTAGTTATAAAACAAAAAGACTGTTTTTATCAATAAAACCGATAATCACTAATAAAGAAATCAAGCAGTTTATTAATCGCAATATCTCGGTAAGTGTCTTTCTCTATTAACATATCGTGATAAGAGCCTTCAACTTGTTCTAAATGGCTTATATTGCACTTCTCATGAAACTCAGCCTGCGCAATATTACTGACCACAAGATCATCTCCTGCTTGTAAAATCAGTATCGGAATTTTTACTTTATGTGCATTAGCGATGCATTTTTTACCTGCTTTTATTGATTCTGTTATCCAATGCGTACTTGGTCCACCTAATCGTAAACTAGGGTTATTTACAAACAAGTCTACAAATATTTGATACCGCACTTTACTGTGCGTGAGTACGTTTTCTTCGTATCTCACTTTTTTGAAATGACTTTGACCCAATGCATAATTTGGTTTACTTGCCAGTACATCAAGTAGATTAAATGTCTGCTTTTTTAAACCATGAGCTTTACCCGGAATATAGACCCCAAACATAGGCGATGTAGCAACTGACGCTTTCACAGGATGGTCAAATGTCGATAAATATTGAGTCATTACCGCAGCTCCCATTGAGTGAGAAAGCATAAAGCATTCCCCCTCTAGGTTTGGCCTCACAACCCTCTCCATAAAGATGTAAAGATCCATAACATAATCATGAAAATCATCCACATGACCTAATTCATGATCCTCAGTCATCCGTCCCGATTCACCTTGGCCGCGGTGATCATAAGCATAAATGTTGTAATATTGGCTTAGTTCGAAAATGACTTCTTTATATTTCCAATAGCTTTCATTACGCCCATTTACAATAACTAACGTTTGCTTTCTCTTATTAGGATTTACGTTAATCCACTTTAGCGGGATACGCTCAACACCAAAAACCTCCCCACAAACTTTGCTATTCCAAATAGCATCTATTTGATTATTGTAGTCTTGCTGTTTCATTTTATCGGTAAAACGTTCTTCACGAGTCTGTATTAAGAACTGTTCTTGTTGAAGATGCGATAAACTCAATTTAGAAGCTATTGTTTCAAGAAATAAATTACCTAGCACTTTACCATGTTGATAATCGGCATCTAATTGCTTTTTCGTACTACCAAGCACTTTAGATTGAAGCGCTTTGTTTGGCGAGATTTCATAAATAATGACATCGTCAGGAGGGTTCGCCAAAAACGCTTGAGTTTTCCGATAGTTCTCTTCATGAGTCACTAACATCTCTGCCATATGATCCAACGAGTTGTTCTTTGTCATCTTAGCAAGAGAGATCAACCAATCATGATTTTCGGTAAAATCGACAGGTACGGTACGAATAACAACAATATGACGAAAACCTCGATCATATGCCGCTTGCACTGGAATAGGCGCTGTTAACCCACCATCAAGCCAACGTTTATCATCCATAATAACTGGCTGCTTATGCAAAGCAGGAATTGCGCACGAGGCCCGTAGGATGTCTTTCCAGTTATTAGTGGATAAATCAAAATACTTAGTTTCAAAATTAGTTGCATGGGCCGCTACAGCAAGTACTTGCTTAGTCGTTAAGTGTTCTTCCCCAACTTTCCAATTTAATGGAATGTCAGATTCAGTTTTATCGATTAACCAATCCAAATCCATCCCTTCGCCAGTCAATAAGAAGCGAGACAATTTGAAAAAATCAGGACTGCGAGTCAATTGTTCAATAATGCGGTAAGCGTGTCCTTTATGACCACAAATATAAGAGGCTAAATTCAAAGAACCCGCAGAAGTTCCGATTAGTAAATCAAATGGATTAAAATTAGCCTGTAAAAAACTATCAAGAACACCCGCAGTAAAGACACCTCTTTGCCCTCCCCCCTCAGTCACTAAAGCAATTTTATCGACTTCTTTTTTTGAAAAACGAAAAACATCAAAGCTATTTTTACTGATCGAATAATGTTCACCCATCATATTTGACCATTTCCGATAGAGTAATTATGTACCTCTATTATTACATATTGCTATAAAATCAGGGAAAATAAATAGGTCTTTTATAAATAATGATGTTATATCTTTTGAACAGATAAACCTCCTACATGGCTCGATATTTAAGATCTATATATGTTATGGTTCTACAACAATTAAGGAGAGTTATGAACGACTATGAGCTTTTCATCAAAATAAATGATGCTATTTTACTTGAGTTTGATGTCTTTAAAGCATGGGAAAAAACGTTGCTTTTAAATGCTCAAAACCAATTAATGGATAGATTTCCGATCTCAGAGCCACAAAGGGAACTACTTACTAATGTACTCGAGAAAAAAAGACCAAAATTGAGAAAGAAAAGAAGAGTATAAAAGCCATAATGATATTTTATCACTATGGCTTTTTTATAGATTACGATCTTGTACCAACGTAATTAATTAGCTGAACATATTAGTGGAATTGATATTAATACAAGACCATTGTTAGGTAACCAAGAACGAGCACTATCATAGAAGTAAGAGCATAAGGAACCGGGTAGCCTACCGCAGGCATATCACTTTGACATTCGTCCTGAGCCCCTTTCATTGCAGGGGTACTATTACGACCACCAGCACAAGCACCAGCGAGAATTGCAGGGTTCATCTTACGGAAATAGAAACCGTAAATCCAAGCAAGCAGCGGTGGAAGTAACGCAGCAACTAAACCTAGACCTGCAATTTTAATAACCACAATACCTTGGAACGACGCTAGAATCTTAGGACCAACGGTCGCAGCTAATACCGCAACAAACAAGCTCAAACCAATATCTTGTAAGAAGCTACGAGCCCCTTCACTCATCGGTCCACCAAATGAAGGGTTACGAGTACGTAGGAATGAGAAGACAATCCCGGTCAACATACAACCTGCAGACGTACCTAAAGCAAATGGAATTCCACCTAAAGTGACACTCAAATGACCACATACATAACCAATCAATAAAGAAAGTGCTAAGTAGAAAGTTTCAGTCAATGTGCTTTCAACGATTGGATTACTGTTGAGTTTCTTCGCAGTTTGCTGAACACACCAATCAGAGCCCGCAACACGTATTACATCCCCAACTTCAACTACGGTTTGTGGCAAAATAGGAAGTTGGTGCCCTTGTCTAAATAAGGCTTTCATGTAGATACCAAAACCAACTTCTTTGCTGATATCTTCAATTGTTTTGCCTGTGTAAGCCGATTTACCTAAGTGAATATCAGCCACTTCTATATCAACATTACGCGCTCTTGGTTCATCAACTTCAACACCAACCGTAGATTCCCCACCCTCGATTAAAACATGGTAATCACCGCGAATACCGATAATATCACCACGCTGTAACTGTGGATTATCCGAAGAGTCAATAACCTCATCTCCGCGAACTACTTTAAGAATCGCAGCGTGAGGATAACGATGAAATAACGCTTCAACACTTTGACCGACCAATTCTTGGTGATCAACACGATAAGCTCGAATATCTAAAGGAAGGACGCCTAAATTAGAAAAACCATTAGTACTTGGCAATGCTTCTGTATCACCACCCGCACCAAACTCAGCCTCAGCATCTTTACCAGCTTTAACAGGATCAACTCCAAAAATGGCTGGCAAGTATTTAATAAGTAGAATAATAAAGACACTAGATAAGATATAACTGATGGCATAACCCGCTGCAATATTGGCACTTATTTGATCAAGCGTCATCCCCGCAGGTGCTTTAACAGCCCCAGAATCAATAGCGGATTGAGCAACCCCCATTACTGCGGTTACTGTGTAACTACCCGAGATAATCCCTGCCGCATAACCAGGTGCTAAATCTAATAATTTCGAACCAAAGAACACAATAAGAAAGTTACTAAACACCACAATGAGGCCTATAACAACAAAATCTAATCCTCCTCGTGCGAGACCTGAGAAAAATTGAGGCCCAACTTTCATACCAATAGCATACATGAACATCATTAAGAAGATATCAGACACCAATCCCGGAGCATTTATATGTAATCCATAAACAGAGAAAGCGGTTAATGCGATAGCAACACCAACAACCAAAGTGCCCGCGGTTGACCCTAAATTAATTCCTTTAATGGTTACTTTTCCTAACGGATAGCCAATGGCAATACTTAAAAAAAGAAACACAAACGGATTGTGAGCAATATAAGAAAAGAGAAAACCAAATACACCAGGTGCAGTTTGAGTACCCTGAGTTTCTAATGGTTCAGCCAAAGCCAAATGACTGAATAAGGTAACACTCAGTAAAGTAAGTAATTGTACCCAACCTTTGGAGCGGCCCCAAGTAAATGACCGACCCACTTGACCGATATCCATAATTATTTCCTATATTTTAAAAATGAAAAATCCCCTATAAAATAATAGAGGATTCAAAAGTGCTATTTTTATTATGTCAGTTAAAAGAATTAACCGTGATTAAAGCCTGAAGATTCCAACTCATCACTACTATGAGAAATAGGATGTTTAGCAAAAAAATCAACGCAATGTTTTAAGTCCGCAACTAATAAATCAGCTTGATCTCGACTGAAACCATGACGAACTAAAATACGCATAATCACTAAATCTTCACGTTTTGGTGGCATTGCATAAGCGGCAATTTGCCAACCACGAGAACGAATTCGGTCCGATAGATCAAACAAGTTAAAACCGGGATCAACGCCTTCCTTCAATGACCAACTCATTGCAGGAATACCGCCTTTACCATCATAAATAATTTCAAACATGCCCAGTTTTTCAATTTCAGATGATAAATAAACAGCTGTGTCGTAACACGCTTGGTGGATCTTACGATACCCTTCTTTACCTAAACGCAAGAAATTATAGTATTGCGCTACAATTTGGCCTCCAGGTCGAGAGAAGTTCAATGCAAAGGTCGGCATATTGCCACCTAAGTAGTTCACATTGAAAATAAGATCTTCATGTAAGGCTGATACATCACGCCAAACCACCCAACCCACACCTAATGGGCTCAAACCAAATTTATGACCTGATGCATTAATCGATTTAACTCGAGGAAGACGGAAATCCCATTCTAAATCAGGATCACAAAATGGAGCTAAGAAACCACCACTCGCCGCATCAATATGCATTGGGATATCTAAACCCGTTTCTTCTTGTAGCTTATCTAATGCTTCATGTACTGCTTTTACGGGTTCATATTGACAAGTAAATGTAACACCAAGCGTAGGAACAACGCCGATAGTATTTTCATCGCAACGCTTAATCACCTCTTCAGGCGTCATAATCAAACGATCACCTTCCATTGGGATTTCACGTAATTCAATGTCCCAATAACGAGCAAATTTGTGCCAGCACACTTGTACTGGACCACAGATCATGTTTGGCTTGTCTGTTGGCTTGCCAAGCTTTTTCATTTTTTCACGCCAAGCCCATTTTAAGGCCATTCCACCTAGCATTGCCGCTTCACTGGAACCTGTAGTCGAACAACCTAATGTATTCTCTGCATCTGGTGAGTTCCACAAATCCGCTAGCATGTGCACACAACGTGCTTCAAGTTCAGCAGTTTGTGGATACTCATCTTTATCGATCATGTTCTTGTCAATGCATTCATCCATTAATTTATGGACTTCATCTTCAACCCAAGTTTGACAAAAGGTAGCTAAGTTCTGTCGAGAATTACCATCCATCATGAGCTCATCATGAATGACTTGATATGCATGACGAGGATCATGCTCTTGTTCAGGCATTTTGTATTTTGGCATAGATAAAGAAAGATCAGCTGACGAATAAACATCGTCAAGAAGATCATCTCTAACTGTATCTTTAGAATGAAGAGGCATACGTTTTAGCTCCATTAAACTGAATAAACAATTAAGAATATAATCTGTAGAATTAATTGATTGAGTCCTTACTTGATAAGCAATTAACAATAATGTCAATGAGTTACTCACCAATATTAATATATTTAGACCCTTTGATAATGAATGTCAATGTCATTTATAAAGAATGTATGCTGTTAAGTTAGCTATTTTGCGAGCGAATTATCTCTTGATCTACCCATTTTAATAGCTGTTTAGTCGCTTTAGACAGCACTTGATTTTGCCTTACAATATAACCTAAACTCGTCGTTGGAAACTTAGGTAATGGCGTTACCGTCGCTTTAAGGTTGGGCTTTGGATGAATCGAAAATTCAGGTACAATTGCCACACCAAATCCAGCCTCAGCCCAATCAATCTGAGCATCTACACTGCCTACTTCCATGATTCTATATTTGGGCAAATTCAAAGTCGGCAAGGCCAAATCAAGTAAATCACGAGTTCGAGTATCATGACCTAACAAAATCAGTGTCGGTTCATCATCTAGGCTGATTGTAGGATCAAGATTCGCTTGCTGCCATCCAGCAAGATGATTACCCAATGCACACCATTTGATTTGTTGTAATTCAGTAAAATGCAGAGGCTGACTTTCTTTCTGCGCAATAACAAAACCTAAATCGGCCTCTGCACTTTTCACTAATTCAGACGCTTGTGAAGAGGTGGTATTAAGTAGAGAAAAATCAATACCGGGAAATTCATGTTTAAATAGTTGGAATGGCCCTATCAATAATAAACGCGAAATAATATCACTGGCGGCAATGGTTAGTGTCCCACGGCTCAAATCATTAATCGCATTCAAATCCGCTTGGCACACTTGCAATGCCATTAGCGTATCTTGACTAGTTTGTAATAAACGAGTTCCTGCTTCCGTTAAATGAAAAGGATTTCTCTCAATCAACTTTACTCGAGTCGAACTTTCTAACTGTTTAATATGTAAGCTGACATTAGGTTGTGACATATGAAGGGCTGCCGCCGTTTTTCCAAAGTGTTTTAACTCTGCTAACGTCACAAATGTTTTAAGCCAGTTAAGATCAAGCATGCCTATACTCTCTTTTTGAATACATTTCATTCAATATGATATATGGATTTCTTATCAATTCGATAATTATAATTTATTTCTCATATTGCACTATTGGGATTAGCATAGCGTCTTAATCATTTAGGAGTTTGTGTTATGCCGTCTATTGTTGTTGTTGGTGCTAATTGGGGCGATGAAGGTAAAGGCCGTATCGTTGATTTTCTTGCTGCGGATGCGTCTGCAAGTATTCGTTTTCAGGGCGGTAATAACGCCGGTCATACAGTGGTAAATGACTTCGGTACCTTTAAGCTACACCAACTTCCAAGCGGTATTTTTAACCCAGACTGTACAGCGGTTCTTGGCCCTGGCATGGTAATTAGCCCTGCGGCATTAAGCGAAGAAATCGCAGAAGTTAAAGCGGCTGGCATTGAAGTAAAAATGCACATTTCTGACCGTGCTACGCTTTGCCTTCCTCTTCATGCGCTTGAAGATACACTTGAAGAATTACGTTTAGGCGACGGCGCTTACGGTTCAACTCGTCAAGGTATTGCTCCTGCATACGGCGACCGTGTAATGAAAAAAGGCATCCTTGTTGGTTGGTTAATGCAACCAGAGGTTCTTTTAGAGCGTATCAAGTTCATGCTTGATTGGAAAATGCCACAACTTAAAGCGCTTTACCCTACTTGTGATTTCAACCAAACAGCAGAAGAAATGACAGAATGGCTACTAGAAGTGACTGCGCCTTGGCGTGAATTTATCTGTAACGTTACCGAGCCTTTAAAAGTAATGCAGAAAAACAACGCAAATTTATTGTTTGAAGCACAACTAGGCGCTGGTCGTGATTTAGTTTACGGTGAATACCCATGGACTACCTCTTCAAACGTAACAGCAGCTTATGCGGGCATCGGCAGTGGCTTAACTGCATTACGTCCTGAGCGTATTATTGCTGTAGCTAAGTCATTCAGCTCATCGGTTGGTACAGGTACGCTAGTTACTGCAATGGAAGAACAAGATAACTTCCGTGAAGCGGCTAACGAATATGGCGCAGTAACAGGCCGTCCACGTGATATGGGTTACTTTGATGCGGTAGCAACGCGCAACGGTGTTGAACTACAAGCAGCAACTGAAATCGCACTAACAAAAATTGACTGTTTAAGTGGTATGGCGGATCTTAAAATCTGTACGTCTTACGCTGGCGAACATACTGAGAACCCAATCTGGCCTCAAACATCTGCACTAAGCCCTGTTTACGAAAACATGGAAGCATGGCAAGAAGACATCACTGGTTGTCGTACTTTCGCAAGCCTACCAAAAGCGGCTCAAGCGTATGTATTACGTATTGAAGAACTGATGGGCGTGCCTGTAAGTATGGTTTCTGTTGGTCCTGAGCGTGAACAAATGATTATCCGTTAATCTGAATATCATTATATACGTCCATCTTCATGGCTGATGTGTAAAATCAAAAATTAAAACCGCACTTCCCTATTTTGTGAGAATTTTAGGTGGTGCGGTTTTTTGATCAAACAATTAAAAAATAATAAACCATATAAACAGTAATTTTACTTATCTCATTAACAGC
>JAAGZR010000635.1 GCA_024206155.1 Aliivibrio sp. | reverse complement strand
CGAATGTGCTCGCCACAACGATAACCTGCGACTTCACGGCCCCAACTGCAGGCTGCACGGATAGCAACAATGGCAAGAATGGCAACAAAGTGGGGGATAAGTTCATATTTATCAACTTGTTCAATGATAAGTTTATGCAAGATATCAGCAAGTAATGCCGCTTGTGCTATGAGAAAAAGACTAGAAAGAAAGCCAAGCCCAATAGAGAGGGTTAGCCATTTTTTTGCGAGTTTACTCTGACCTTTAAGCCATTGTCCTAACTCACGTTGTTGATTTTTATCCATAATATGAAGGCTTACGTTTTGTATTATTTTATCTACGTTACGATTTCTTTTTTAATAATTTGAATATAAGAAACCATGTGTACATCAGTAAAATAAGATGAGCAAAAGAAACCCGAAGTATATGCTTCGGGTTTAACGTTAACTTGGATAGTTTAACTTTCTTTTGCTTCTAACGCATCTAAAAAGCGCTCTGCATCTAATGCTGCCATACAACCAGTACCGGCAGAGGTAATTGCTTGGCGGTAATTGTGGTCCATTACATCGCCCGCAGCAAAAATACCTTCAATGCTAGTTTGAGTTGCATTGCCTTCAAGGCCTGATTTTACTTTGATATAGCCATTTTCCATATCAAGTTGGCCATTGAAAATAGCAGTATTTGGTTGGTGACCGATAGCAATGAATGCGCCCATGACTTCTAAGTCTTCAGTTGCGTCAGATTTTGTGTCTTTTAATCTTACGCCTGTTACACCCATATCGTCACCGAGTACTTCTTCTAATGTACGGTCGGTATGAAGAATGATATTTCCGTTTTCTACTTTGTCCATTAGACGATCAATTAAGATTTTCTCAGAGCGGAACGAATCACGACGGTGAATTAGGTGAACTTCAGCCGCAATATTTGATAAGTATAATGCTTCTTCAACTGCAGTATTACCGCCACCAACAACCGCTACTTTTTGGTTACGGTAGAAGAAACCATCACAGGTTGCACAAGCAGATACGCCGCGACCTTTGAATGCTTCTTCTGAGTCTAAGCCTAGATACTTAGCAGATGCACCCGTTGAGATAATTAATGCATCACACGTATATTCGCCAGAATCGCCCTTCAAACGAAAAGGTCGCTGGCTAAAATCGGTTTCATTAATATGATCAAAAATAATTTCAGTATTAAAACGCTCTGCGTGAGCTTTCATTTCTTCCATTAAGCCTGGACCTGTCATATCTGCAGCGCCGCCTGGCCAGTTTTCAACTTCTGTGGTGGTCGTTAACTGTCCGCCTTGTTGCATGCCTGTGATCATCACAGGATTAAGGTTCGCTCGAGCGGCATAAACTGCGGCTGTGTAGCCTGCAGGGCCAGAGCCAAGGATCAATAATTTAGAATGCTTTACGTTGCTCATAAGATCTCCGAGCTAAAATCAATGAAAACAGAAAATAAGGGTAGGGAGCACTGAGGTGTTCATCATCCTTTAGTATCAGATGATTGTATGGAATTTATTGACGTAAAGAAAGGGCGCCATAGTAGGTGCCCTCAAATGATTTTGTTATAGGATATGTCTTTTAAGCGGTAAGTACTGTTTCTGGAGAGACATATTCTAAATCAAAACTCTCTGCGACTTCTTTACATGTAACTTTACCGTGGATAACGTTTAAGCCATCTAAGAAGCCTTTGTTTTCAAGAAGCGCAGCTTTGTAGCCTTTATCTGCCAGCTTAATAATGTATGGAAGGGTTGCATTATTAAGTGCAAAAGTAGAGGTGCGCGCAACTGCACCTGGCATATTTGCTACACAATAATGAACCACTTCATCAACAATGTAGGTAGGGTCAGCGTGTGTTGTTGCATGAGAGGTCTCGAAACAACCGCCTTGGTCGATAGCAACATCAACAACAGCGGCCCCAGGCTTCATATGTTTGATGTGATCTGCGGTAACCAGTTTAGGTGCTGCAGCCCCTGGAATAAGCACTGCGCCAATAACTAAATCGGCTTCTAATACATGTTTTTCAATTACGTCAACGGTCGAATAAACGACTTTAGCACGGCCTTGGAACTCTTCATCTAAAGCACGAAGTGTATCAATGTTACGATCTAAAATGGTGACGTCAGCACGCATTCCAACCGCCATTCGTGCAGCATTAGCACCAACAACGCCACCGCCAATGACGACGACTTTTGCCGGTTCAACTCCTGGGACACCGCCTAAAAGTAAGCCACGACCCCCATTCGATTTTTCAAGAGTTTGGGCGCCTGCTTGAATAGACATCCTCCCTGCGACTTCAGACATTGGTGCTAATAGTGGCAGACGACCCATATAATCTGTTACAGTCTCATATGCGATGCAGACTGCTTTACTCTTAATTAGGTCTTCAGTTTGTGGAAAATCTGGTGCAAGATGTAAATACGTGAATAAAATTTGCCCTTCACGTAGCATTGCTCGTTCAATTGCTTGTGGTTCTTTAACTTTAACAATCATGTCAGCTTGAGCAAAAACGTCTTCAGCTGTAGGAAGGATAGATGCGCCTACCGCGATGTAGTCATCGTCGGTAAAACCAATGCCAGAGCCTGCTTTTGTTTCAACAAAAACGGTATGGCCATGAGATATTAATTCTCGAACACTCGCTGGGATCATGCCAACGCGGTATTCATGATTTTTTATTTCTTTAGGTACGCCAATGATCATCCTGATTTCCTTTTATGTAATAGTTATTTTGACTGCTTGTAGGGTTTTTATTTCGAATTTTTAACTAGTATAGTTTGTAATTAGTAAAATTTGATGCTAAATATTAAAAAGTTGTAGTATATTTTTTTGCAAGGAAGTAATAAGGTGGAATAAAAAATGGTAGATAATAAGAAACCTTCCAAGGATCTGGATCGTATCGATCGCAATATTTTAAATGAACTCCAGAAAGATGGACGAATTTCAAATGTTGAATTATCTAAAAGAGTAGGCTTATCGCCAACTCCGTGTTTAGAGCGTGTTCGTCGTTTAGAGCGTCAAGGATACATCAATGGCTATACTGCCTTGTTGAATCCACAATATCTGGATGCATCATTATTAGTGTTTGTTGAAATTACGCTTAATCGTGGTGCCCCAGATGTGTTCGAGCAATTTAACACAGCGGTTCAACTGTTAGATGATATTCAAGAGTGTCACTTAGTTTCAGGTGATTTTGATTACCTATTAAAGACTCGTGTATCAGATATGAGTGCTTATCGTCGTTTACTTGGTGATACACTATTGCGTCTTCCTGGTGTTAATGACACTCGTACTTATGTGGTAATGGAAGAAGTAAAACAAACCAACCATTTAGTGATTAAAACTCGCTAATCGAATCAAGGTAGTAAATTAGAGATTTTTCTTTCTTTAATTTACAAAATCTTGAAGTGCTTAAAGGCGATTAGGTATATTCTATCTAATACGCTTTTAAGTAATGACGAGCGGCGTTCTGCCGCTCGACTTGTTTTTAATTTCTATAGATTTAGTGATCCTTGCTTCTTTTCTCTTAAGTGCATTCATCATAGTGAGAGGGATGACTAAATCTAAGCACAGTAACATTGGATAGTATTTTGTTTACAAAGATTAAAGAAAAGATTTCAGAAAGAAAAATGCAGCTGAGTACACTCAAAGTTGAAGCGGTTGCTGAGCCAGATAAAGAGCGATTGAATGGTAATCAGCGTTTGCAAGAAGCGTGTTTTATTGTTGGCTTACTAGCAACGATTTTTATTACTATCTCTTTATTTAGCTTTAATCCTGCAGATCCATCATGGACTCAAACGTCATGGGCTGGAACCGTAGAAAACGTAGGCGGGTCATTTGGCGCGTGGATAGCTGATACGCTTTTCTTTGCCTTTGGGTCTTTGGCTTATTTACTTCCAGTAATCTTACTAGGTTGCACTTGGATAGCTTTTCGTAAAAAAGAGCGAGAGGAAAATGAAGAGTTAGATCTTATGATGATCGGAACTCGTATTCTAGGCTTACTTATACTCTTTTTAACTAGTTGTGCATTAGCTGATACAAGCTTCGATGATTTATGGTATTTCTCATCAGGCGGTGTGGTTGGCGATGTCTTGACAAGCATAACAATGCCTATTTTGAATTTACTTGGTTCAACGCTTATCTTTATGTTCTTGTGGGGAGCTGGTTTGACGCTATTCACAGGGATCTCTTGGTTAACTATTGTTGATAACCTTGGTGGTTTCGCACTAGAAGGGATCAGAAGTATTGTTAATAAAGTGAGAAAAACCGAAGACGAAACGTACCAAGTCGAACATGAACATGCTCATGAAGAGAAAGACGATGCAGCTGAATTTTCGAAAGCGGTAGACTCATTTGAGACACCTAAAATTTCTTCTCGTGAGTTATCTATGTTTGCAAATGCCCCGCAGGAGATGCAAACAAGTAATGTTGACCACTTTGAAAGAGAGACTGCTTATTCTGATGACCCTCTATTCTCGACAACAAATGATTCTGTTCCTGAACTTATAGTTGAGCCGACAGAAACAACACCAGTTATGGAAATGGAAAATACTGGTATTGATGATGGCACTTATGATTCTGTAGACAACTCCGTTTATTCTATGGCATTACAAGAGCAGGTCACTCCTGAAAGCTTAGAGGATGGTATTAATTTATCCATGCGCAGTAACGCGACTATTGAAGAGTTGGATAATGAAGCATTAGTTCAAGACCCATTATTAAGCCAAGTTGATGCTGAGCAGTCATTCTCTACTGTTACTTCTTCTGTTGCGGCTGTGAGTACAGCGGCAATGGTTGCTGATTCTGAAGCAAGCGTACTTGAATCATTGAGTTCACAATATAATGAACAATATGGCAATGAGTTTGAGACTCCAGTTTTTGATAATGCTCTTGAGGAAATATCAGACAGAGCGGTATCGGTTGATCCTTCTATTGGACTTCAAGATAACTTAGATAAGAAAGAGGGTATTGATACTACTAATCAATCGAGTTTCTCAGCACTTGATCAAGAAGTTGAAATTGAAGACTTAAAACAAGAAGAATCATTCAATGCATTAGAAGAAGAAACGCTACCTGCATTTAGCGCTGTTGAAGAAGTGCAACCTGAAACGCTTAATGAATTGCACATTAATGCGTTCGATTCTTCTACAGAAGAGATTGAAACTGTTGAAATAGAAGAGAATGAGTTTCCTCATTCGTCTGCGAGAAATGTTGCAATTGAAGAGACAGTGTTAGAAGAAGATCCTACGCATTCAGATGCAGATATTGCCGCGTTCCAAGCTCTAGTCGCCAAAGAAAAGGCAACGCAAGCGGCACTACAGAATCCGTTCTTAGTTAACTCTGAGCCTAATTTACCGAAACCAACATCTCCGATG
>JAAGZR010000634.1 GCA_024206155.1 Aliivibrio sp. | reverse complement strand
TTTACATATTGTCTTAAAAGCCCGTTAGCATTTTCATTGGCTCCACGCTCCCAAGAACTATAAGGGTGGGCAAAGTACACATCTGCTTCCAACGCCTTTGCGATGGTTTCATGACCTGCAAACTCTCTCCCGTTATCTGCCGTGATGGTATGAACATGCTCCTTATAAGGCATGAGTAGTTCTATGGTGGCTTTAGTGACATCATCTGCTGACTTCGATGGTACTTTCTTGACTACGTAAAACCGTGTTTTACGCTCTAAAATTGTCACCATCGCGCCAGTGCCATGTTTGCCTAATACCGTGTCGATTTCCCAATCACCCAATCGCTCCTTACTGTCAACGATGCTAGGCCTATCATCGATAGATACAGCATTTTTGATCGCTGGTGCTTTCTCTTTTCTACCGCGGCGATACCGCTTATGACCTTGTCTTAAGTGGCGATATAACTTGCCTCCCAGGCGTTTATCCTGCGCAACAAATCGGTAGATCCATTCATGGCTAACAGTGGCACCGATTTTAGTTAAGACACTGGAAACCTGCTCGGGACTCCAATCTGCTTCTAAAAGGAGGCGGATAAAATCAACACGCTCCTGAGGTATTCTGTATTTACGCGCAGATGGTAAGCGCTTAATGAACCACACATACTAAACAAACTCGTCATTTGCCATTGTATTTTTTGTAAGTAGCGAGGCATTCGTATGGACAGTTTTTATGCTCTAGCTTACGTTTCTTTTGTGAATCAGATAGCTTTATGGTCACGTTAGTTTGAGTGGAATTGCTATCAGCAATTTTACGTCGAATTTCCAGTTCGAGTTGAAGTGCTAGTAACTGAGCTGTGGAACGACAGGAGGTTTTCAAGCACTTCTTGATTTCATAACGATATTCAAAAAGTGGACGATGATGAGTTGGTATTTGGAATCTGAAAGACCAGACACCATTTTTACTAAGAGTTAGATAGCGCATGTTTTAGTACCTATGTTCAGTACAAAACGGCTAAAACTAGTTGTATAGATAAAAAAGGGCGATAACTCAATGAGTTACCGCCCTTTCCAAACGTTTGGTGGAGCACTTGGAAAATCAAATTCGTGGCTTTATCCCTTGTTGTATAAGGGTTTGTGGTATCTGGAATGTGGCGTGGGAATAAACTGGGGAATGCGTGATTTTATGTCTGTTTTTGCTATGTCTATCACGTTTTTCTCGCTATTTTATATCAGTTCAACTGCGGGATAGGGAACTGAACTGGCAGCCAACTATTACTAAGTAGAGAACACAAAGAGCTTCTGCTCTTTGTGCTTTCTATAGCCTACAGTTACAGCTCAATCTCTGTAATGAGTGGTGCTTGCTCAAGGAAGTGCTCACACCTATCTATAACTACCTTACGGTATTTTTCTAGA
>JAAGZR010000633.1 GCA_024206155.1 Aliivibrio sp. | reverse complement strand
GAGTATTTCCAATACTGCAAACCTACAGATGGTGGTCTTGTAGAATCATTATCAGTGTACTCCGTACCACCTGTATAGATATCTACAGTTTCTCCTATAATTACAGGAGCACTTTCTCCACCTGAATTAGCAAAGTATTGAACTATTGGTCCACTCATATATTTTTAATTTTATGTGTAGTTATTAGCTACAGTAGCATAATACGTGGTTCCATCGTATGTAAAAGTAATAGTGTGAATCTGACCAATTGGCAAAGATACTGAACCACCACCACCATTAGCAACTTTTACACCTGAAGGTAAAGTTAAACCAAAAGAACCTGTAGCACTTGTTAAATTTATAATCAAGTTACCATAGTCTCCATTCTCCATATTAGATAATGTTAACGCTGCAATAAAAGGAGTTCCGGAAGTATTAGTATATGAAAAGTTATGTGCAGTTTCAAAATCCATAGGTATAGTAGTAGAATTAGCAGGAACAACAGAATATGACTTCTGTCTGTACGATGCAAGTCTTCTAATTCTTTTACCTAATGTTTTTGTTGTATCAACGTAAGAAATCTCCCCTGTATCAAAGTTTGACCAAATCTTACCACCACTATCATTTCCACGAAGTATGTTTGGCTCATCTGTATTTGACACGTTTGGTAACTGAATTGTACCATATCCTGAAGGTGGGTAGTAACCTTGTATTACATCTGCATCAAAACTATCTGTCTTATTTCCGTAGAATCTTTGTATATCCTCATTAGAGTTTACTATAGTAAACCAACCTTCAGATGTATCTCCATTTTTGTGAAGTTGCTCTACAAATCTCGCAACCTCAAACTCTGTAGTAAATGTTCTAATAAGACCTGTATCAGACCCAAGTTGGTCTTTTGTAGTTACATTAGTAGAGTTGTTTGTAGAGCTTCTCTCTATTAGACCGTATTGTGCAGTCTCATCTACAACCTCCCAAGTAACTGTACCACCTGTACTTGCATCATTTGAAGCTTGAGATAACCTATAACCTTGCTCTCCTATAGTAAGATTAGTTTCATAACCCTGATATGAACCTGAGCTTGCTTGTCGGTTTGTAAACGTAGCAAGACCAAAGTCAACCCAAGAAACATTGTATCCATCAGAATCCCAAGTTACGTTTCCTGTTTGAGTGTTAACTCCTGAAGAAACATTGTATACAGGAATATTTAAAGCACCTGTACCTGCATTAAAAGTTGCAGCACCTGAACTTCCTGTAGTTGTTAATGTTATCTCAGTCTGCTTATCATTAAATGTATTAAAGTCAGAAGGATTTAAGTATCCTGCCTGAGTTGTTGTTGCTGCTAACATTGATATTACCGGAGTAGTACCACCTGATGATACAACCGGAGATGTAGCAGTAACTGATGTCACTCCACCTGTAGTTGCATAGTTTGGTATATTCAATGCTCCTGTTGATGGGTTGAATGTAGCTGCTCCTGAAGTACCTGAAGTAGTTAAGGTAATCTCAGTCTGCTTATTATTGAACGTAGTAAAATCGTTTGCTGACAGATATCCGTTAGTCGTTGCATCTGACTGAGCCATACCGATAATCGGTGCAGTCGCAGTACCTGCGTTATTTACAGGAGCTGAAACCTGAACCTGAGTAGCTACAGGAATTGTATACGTTGTAGTATCAACCTTAAGTTTAGCTAAACTTGTAGTAGCTGCATCTGTTGGGTTAGCCTCAACAAAAGTTCCACCTGTTCCACTTGAGATATTTGTTACAATACCTTTAGCATTTACAGTAACCGATGGATTGGTATATGTTCCTGCAGTTGCTCCACTATCTACCTGACCTATATTGATTGTATCCCCTGTCTGTGTAGACAATGAAATTCCATCAAGAGGATTGAATATAAGGTCATTATTTGTAGAATTTATAGTAAAGCCTGAACCATCTAAAACTCCTGCAGTAAAAGAACTTAGTTGAGCTCCACCTGTCAATCCAATAACTAACTTCGCTACAGGAGACTCTGATTGAGTTATTGTAACTCCTGCTCCTGCCTCAAAGTTTACGTTACCATTTAGTCCATTAGCTTCTCCTAATAAACGAATAGATGACACACCTGAAGTACCTCCTCCTCCTAATGCTAATATGTCTGATATCCTATAATTCTTAGTCTTATTTCCATCTCCGACATCTGTACCAATAAGCAAGTCCGTTGCTTGTACGTTAGTGTCGATTTGGTATTCTTCTATCCTTGCCATCTTAATCTGTTTTTATTTTTCTACAGTCAAGTTCGGAGCTTCTGAAGTTGCATCTTTCTCAGCAGGAACTTGTACAACTTCCCCTGTTTCGATGTTAACTCTTGTGTCACTACCGTACTTTTTTGCTAATTCTTGTTCTAATTTAAAATACTGCTCCTGCAGTAAGTCAATCTTTTTTACAGTCTTGCTACGTTCTAACTCCACATCGCCAAGTCTCATCTTAAGCTTATTGAACTCAGTCATTAAAGTTCTAATTGATGTTAGCTCCTCTGTTGTTAATTTTTGATTTTCCATTTGATTTTATTTTTATTAGTTACAAAGATAATAAATTTGTTTGAAGGTTTATTTTTTACCATCAACGTATGACTTAATCATCTTCTCTCCTGTTCTTCCAATAACATATCCTCCGATACCTAATTGTAATAAATTCCAAAACTCAGACTCCAACGGTGGAACCGTTAATCCAAATAATGGTCCTATAAACTTACAGTATATCACAACGAAGCCAAACGCTAACATAAGTATAGGTCTCCAACTTCTTTGAAGCCAATTACCTTTAGCCTCAGTCGTGATGATGTCAGCCTGCATCTTCTGCAAAGCTAACTCTTTCTTAGCAATAATGTCTTGGATAATAGCTTTCGCCTTAATCTTATCTTCTTTGGAAGTGAATAAATTGTCTAAGCCACCCATCAAGTCGCCTACAAATCCACCACCAAGAAATTCAAGTATCTTGTTCACTCCTTTCATCTTCAAACTTTTTATTGGTTATATGTAGATATTCTGCAGTAGCATCGAAGCTTGGACAAGCTTTGCTCGCAAAATCATTATGTCCGTGAATTGAAGCTTCAGGATGTAAAGCTTTTAAAGTTTGAAGTAGATGCTCTAAGCTTTCTTTTTGTGCATCCGTTCTTGTATCTTTTGGTGTCTTACCATCTTGTTCAACACCTCCGATGTAACAGATACCTAAGCTATTTTTATTATGCCCATAAGTGTGTGCTCCACTTACATCGTCTTTCCTTCCTTTTGCAATTGTTCCATCCAAATAGATAACGTAGTGGTATCCAATATCCGACCACCCACGACCATCTACGTGCCAACCTCTAATGGTCTCGATATCTATATGCTGCCCTTCTCTTGTAGCTGAACAGTGAACAATAAGTTTCTTAATCTTCATTCTTGTCCTTTTTGTTATACATTAGTAACCACTTACTTGCAGTGTAGCCAATCGTAACTAAAAGCAAAGTTATTTTTAGTATGACCTCAATAGTGGTCATAGATATTGCGAGAGTTCCTAAATTCAATAGGTATAGCTTTATGTCTGACATCCAATTATTCATTTTCAATGTATTCGTACTCAATCTCAAAATCGCCAAATAGAGTGGTTGTTGAGGTATATTCAACAGATACATTGTCAATTACTATATTGTATCTACTCTCAAACATTATATTCTTATAGTTATAGCTATAGTCATCTTACCAAAGTGCTATAATATTACTTAATGTAGTTCCTGTTGCGTGAACCTTTTTAACTTGCACAGGGAAGAAGTCTCCTCCTTTCAATCCTATGAAGTTTAATACCTGACCACCTATTGTAGTAACTCTTAAGTTCCCATCAGTTCCACCTAAATAAAGTACACAACCGTTACCTGCATTGTGTCCGTTACCTTGTTTTGAAGCTTGGTAAACAACATAGTCTTCTCCTGTTGCCATAATCCCTGCATTCAACTTAAGCTCTGTATCACTTACAACTTGAATAACAGTTGCAGCAGTTCCATCAGTTGTATTATAAACTATATCTCCTGCTTTAACAGTTGATTCAAACGTCTGTCCGGTTTGAACTAAATCACTCGATGTTGGTGCAGATGTGGTAGTTCCTGAAGTAGCTTCAGCAGGAACCGGGATATTGGCATCATCTGACTTGTATACTTCTATACCAACGTATCCTTGTAATTTTTGTGAACTCATTTGTTTTATTTTTTATCTCCTTTAAAGAAAACTTTATTAACCATCAAATTAGGATTGTCTAAAAAGTCTCTACGCTTTTTGCAACCACAGTCTTTATTTAATGCAGCAGCACCTGCTTCAACAACTTTCTTGATGCCTGTTGCTTCCGTTACTTTTTCAATTGCAGAACCTAAACCTTT
>JAAGZR010000095.1 GCA_024206155.1 Aliivibrio sp. | reverse complement strand
TTTGAAAATTCAGATAGAGTCTGAATTTTAAAAATTGGAGCGGTAGTTCAGTTGGTTAGAATACCGGCCTGTCACGCCGGGGGTCGCGGGTTCGAGTCCCGTCCGCTCCGCCAACATCAACGAAGCCTTGTCAGAAATGACAAGGCTTTTTTGTATATGTACAATATGAAATTAATATAATCGATATAGGTATATTAATTCTAGTGATTAGATCCCACCACTCCATTACTTTAAACAATCAGATAGCTTCTGAAGTTTACAGAAGTTAAAGCGATAGTTCGACTAGTTAATCTCTGCCTTAGAATTATCGGAATAAATTCACTTTTGCAATCTCAATCAATTCATTACCACGGCCATTATAAATAGCTTTTAAAGCATACATACTAAATCCTTTTATTTCTTTTGCATTAATTGTAGGAGGCATACTTAATTCAAGTTTATCGCTCATCACTTCAAGTAAAGCTGGTCCATCATGATTTAGTAGAGAGGAGATCTTATCATTTAATTCATCAGAATCTATCACTATATCACTTTCAATGCCACAAGCCCTCCCTATATCAGCAAAGCTTGGATTTACTAACTTGGTGCTATCAGAAACAAAACCCGCGGCTTTCATTTCCATATCAACAAAACCAAGGGATTGATTATTAAGTATTACAATTTTCAGATCGAAATCATATGGTTTCAACGTTAATAGATCTCCCATCAACATTGAAAATCCACCATCACCACAAAAAGCGATAACTTGTCGTTTTTTATTCGTTGATTGTGCACCAAGAGCCATCGCCATAGCGTTCGCCATAGAACCATGATTAAATGAACCGATTAATCGTCGCTTGCCATTCATTTCTAAATATCGAGCACTCCATAATGTCGGAGTACCAACATCACAGCTAAAAATTGTATCTTCATCAGCAAGATCACTAATTATTTTAACTAAAGCTTGAGGGTGGATTTTTTTACTTTTAGGATTAATTTCAGCAAGTGCATCTAACTGAGAACGACTTGATTTATAATGTTTAAGGCAAGATTTCAAAAATCTATCATCTGATTTTTGCTGGAGTAGCGGAAAAAGATCATTGAGCGCTTGAATTGTATCACTAACGATACCCACATCGACTTGAACGTGTCGCCCTATTGCTGCAGCTGAATGATCAATTTGGATT
>JAAGZR010000632.1 GCA_024206155.1 Aliivibrio sp. | reverse complement strand
TGGCGTGTATTTTGGTGACGTTGAACCATAAACGCCAATTACATGGCAGCCAACAGCTGCAGCAACATGCATTAAACCAGAATCGTTACTTACAACAGTTTTACAAGCAGCAAGTAAGTCAACCGCTTCAATTAAGCTTGTATCTCCAGCTAGGTTAAATACGGCTACTTTGTTATCGGCATCCACTAAAGCTTTAATACTTTCAGTTGTTTCTTTATCTTTGGTTGAACCAAATAACCATACTTGATGGCCACGGTTAATCATTTCATTAGCTACGGCGGCATAATGCTCGACAGGCCACTGTTTTGCTGGGCCAAACTCCGCCCCAGCGCACAAACCAAGAACCGGTTTATCAAGTGATAAAGAAAATTTTTCTAGAGTATTTTTTTGAACTTCCGCATCAATTGATAGAGCTGGGCGAGGTAAATTCTCTAACCCACCTAGTGAGATTGAATCAATCATTTCTGCTTTTGGGTGGGCTAACGCAACATAGCGCTCAACCATATATTGAAATGATTTTTTATTTGAACGTAAGTCATTTAACAATCCATAACGCATTTCACCTTTCCAACCCGTACGAACCGGGATCCCTGCAAACCAAGGTATGAGCGCTGACTTTGCCGAGTTAGGGCAAATATAAGCGTGCGTATAGTTATTATTTTTTAACTCTTTACCAAGAGCACGGCGACCAAAAAAGTTAAAATCGCCATGACCAAGAGGCATTTCAATTGCTTGGTTTACCTCAGGCATTCTTTCAATAATAGGTTTACACCAAGCAGGTGCCATGACATCGATAATAGCGTCAGGATGTTGCTGTTTTATCGTGATATACAGTGACTGCGACATTACCATATCGCCCACCCATGAAGGGCCAATGACCAGTATTTTCATTTCACTTCATTCTCAAGAGAGGTTTCTGTTCTATCTAAACTTAAGAAAACAAAGATAATGCTAAATATATACATTAGCGAACTGCCAGTTTGCATGAGTGCGGCTTCTGTCAATCCCACTATTGCAAAGGTACCAATGAAACTAATACCAGCAAGTGCCGGATAGAAGTTGGCTTCATTTTTACGTAAGAAGTACACAAAGAAGTAAAAAGGTACTAAATAAATACTTAATACAGCGATAAGCCCAATAATGCCTTTTTTGGCCATGGCATTAATGAACTCATTGTGAAGAGATCCTTTCCCTTTGCCACGCTTGATACGTAATTGCTCAATAATGACTCCGTCATCAACTAATTGATTATTAAAAAACTCACGCTGAACATAGCCTTGACCTAAAATTGGGCTATCAATAAAGCTGCGCATGCCACTCTCCCACATACCTAAGCGCAGGCCTGTGGAAGTAGTTTTGCTATCAACTTGGCTAATGTCATTCATCAGGCGTTGTTCAATATCATTTACTTGAGGTCCTCTCATGTGGTTGAAGAAAGAGAAGCCGATAACCGCAACCAGTAAGGAAATAAATATAAATTTATGGCGCTTAGTGCTACTACCGCTATTACGACTCATTAGAAATGCTGGCAAGCAGACCAGAAT
>JAAGZR010000631.1 GCA_024206155.1 Aliivibrio sp. | reverse complement strand
CCAACTTCTTTTTGTCCCTGTAATGCGATTTCTACCGCATGAGCCACTAACTGCGCATAACTCTCAATCTCAGGAGTTACCTGCTCTGACGCGCCTTTTACAGCATCAATAATACGAGAATTGTTATAGGTTGCACGGCTTCCATCTCGCTTTATTACAGTTATATTCACAGTGACTCCAAATACTAAATAGTGGATGTATTAGCTCAGCCAACACAAGATGTGGTGTATTAAGCTCGATCTGAGAATAAAATACCTTGATCTAGATCAAGCTACACCTGAAGGTGATTCTAGTTTCACCACTGCTTTATGATTGTTCTCAAATTACCTGCAATGTATGAAAATGAAACATTTTTTTATGTGCTATATGCGTAATTTTTAATTAAACTGCTTGCGATTTCTGGAGGACTTATGAATCAACGAATTACTCATTTCTTTAGCTTTTTCATTCTTATTTTTAGCTCTTTATCAAGCAATGCGATCACAATTTCAACATGGAATATGGAGTGGTTAACATTAAACTCTAATGAAAAATTTCAATCTTCAGAAAGGCACCCGCAAGATTTTGAACAATTGAATCACTATTTTTCATTGTCCAATAGCCAAGTTTTGGCCTTCCAAGAAGTCGATTCAATAAAAGCGATTCAAAAAGTTGTTGGTAATGACTATCAAATTTTTATTTCAGATCGCTCAACAAACCCTAAAAAGCAATTTAATGACATTAATCAATATACCGGTTTTGCGATCCACTCTTCAATCCCAGTTACTGATCCTAGAGATTTGTCTCTTCTTCCAAATAAAAAAAGCAGTAGATTACGTTACGCTACTTATGTAATTGCCACCATTAATGAGCAACCCGTTCACTTACTCTCTATACACTTAAAGTCAGGTTGCCTAGGTCAAAAGAAAAATAACTATTCATGCTCTACGTTAGAGCAGCAAACAGAAGAACTCACAGATTGGATAAATGAACGAGAAGATAATAATGAAAAATATTTAATTTTAGGGGATTTTAATCATACACTCGCTCATCCAAGAAGTTGGTTATGGCGAAATATTGATAAGCAGGCAAATAAGACCCCTATTTTATTAACAAAAAACACAAAAGGTAACTGCACTGCAAAGCAATGGAAACGAGGCTGGCCTAAATACACCACATTTACTCGATTGATTGATCATGGTATCTCAAATATAGCACCAAACAACTTCACAGTAACTCAGCAAGTTTTTAAGCAATCTGATGTGAAAAAATATCAGTTAACCGATCATTGCCCGATTTTGTTTACCTATCAATAAAAAAAGCAAAATATAAAGAATCTAATAAAAAAGGGACACTAATAATTAAGTATCCCTTGTTGTATTGAAAAAGAAAGAATTTAAAATTTCATATTACTGTCTATCTTTGTTTGGCTAAAATTAATACTCTCTTTCTTATCGTCTTCTCTTTCTGTTGATTGCGTCATTTCTTCTGATTGTGAGCCTATTTTTTTCACATCACTTTCTTGTGATGCTTTTTCTGACGTTGATCCACCAACAACAAACTCATTACCATCTGGAAAATAACTCTCACGCCGATAAAGTTTATCCAATGACTTGATAATAACGTGTTTTTTTACTTTACCTTTTGCCATTTTTTCAAAAAGTGGTTTTGCCATACTTTGTAGGCCAATCACAGCATCAACACCGATTAAATGTCCGACATGATCTCGTCGAGTAGCAGCCGCTTCAATACCATTTTTTGCCGCCAACCATAACCAGATGTACGCAATCGAATTGCCTTTTTCGTTGGTATCAGCTCCCATCTCACCAGCAAAATATTGTGCTTTAGCGTCTCCAGCTTCGGCAGCCACCTCTAACCAATACGTTGCTTTTTTAGGATCAACCTCAACACCTCTGCCTTCAGCGTACTGTTTGCCGATGCGAATTTGCGCCTCAATATTATCAAGCATTGCTGCTCGTAGATTCCATTCAGCGGCAAGTTTAGCATTTGGTTGAGGGTTTGATTCTGCCACATACCAATCCGCAATAAACAATTGAGCTGGAATATGATCTAACTCTGCAGCTTCAGCAATATAAGAAATCCCTTTTTCTATATCTGCTTCTACTCCATTACCCTGTAGATACGCAATTCCTAGTGCCAGTTTCTCTTCTACCCCCCCTTCTTGAGCAGCAACAACTTTCGACCAAAATGCTGATTTATCCCGTAATTCGACATTATCACGACGATCATCACACAAGCGTATAACTGATCGCATTGCTATATTATTATCTAATTTTGCAGCCATCTCATACCAGTGCAAAGCCTCTTCAAAATTGTTCATTTCAGCTTCTTTTGCTAAAAACAATTGTGTTGATATATGCCCAGTTTGTGCTTTATACACGCGCTCTTGGCGCTCTGCTGCTCTAGCCTCAGCTAAAGCTCTACGATACAAACTTTCATCTTGTTCTTTTTGTTGTTGCTTTTTCTTTTGCTTACCATTCGCAAAAAACAAATTAATACACACTAACACGAGCAAAATAACAAGCCCAACGACAGCGATTTGAATCCAATCCATGCTACACCATTATTCTAAATTTATGATATCATCCATTATTATCGGCCTTAACGACCAAAACATGAAAAATAAATCGTGATGTATATTCAAAAAATTCACCTCGTAAAAAGATAAGTTTATAAATTAATTTCATTTCACGTATTTTTTATTTGTATATTTTAAGAATGAAGATTACTATCCAAATCTTGGGGAGTAGTCACAAGATTTAATACTTAATCTTGTTCAGATATCGTCATCCCGAAGCTTCTGCTTCCGGTATCTGTAAGTGGGCAAAGAATGCCAATCACTTTGACAAGACCAATAACCATAACGTTAATTTTATTGTTTATGGTGAAAGGTTTACTCACTCATTTTTAGCGGGATTCCTTTCACCTACCTGTAAGGAATTATTATGTCACCGTTAACTTGGGAACTTTTTGGTTTAGTTGTTCTCGCTTTATTTGCCCTTGATCTATTTCAAACAAGAAAAGAGGCACCTAGCTTAAAAAAAGCGCTTATGTGGTCACTTTTCTGGTTTGTTCTCGCTTTTATCTTCTGTGCAGCACTTTATGTTTACTGGCCATTAATAGCACCAAACAGTAGCTACTCACCAAAAGACGCAAGTATCGCCTTTATTACTGGTTACTTACTGGAGAAAATGCTTAGTGTCGATAACTTGTTTGTCTTCGCATTAATCTTTAGTCAATTTGCCGTACCTGAATCAAGCCGCCCTCGCATTTTATTATGGGGAATTATTGGTGCACTTGCTCTACGTGCAGTAATGATCTTTGTTGGTGCTGGGTTACTCGCTCAATATCACTGGATCTTATACATCTTCGCTGTGTTCTTGATCATTACTGGTGTTAAATTATGGTTTGCTAATACTGAAGAAAGCAGTGATTTCTCATCATCAAAATTGGTGAAGTTCGCAAAGAAATACATTCCATTTGATGACAAATACCACGGTCATAAACTACTTGCTAAAGTAAATGGTAAAACCATCGCAACCCCATTGATGTTGGTTGTTATTGTTATTATGTTTACTGACATTATGTTTGCTTTAGACTCAATCCCTGCAATCTTTGCTATCACTCAAGAACCTTTCTTAGTGTTTGCTGCAAATGTATTTGCGTTGCTAGGCTTGCGTTCTTTGTACTTTGTACTTCAAGGTATGTTAGACAAGTTCTGTTATTTACAACCAGCATTAGCATTCATCCTAAGTTTCATCGGTATTAAGATGTTCTTAATGGGTACTGCTTATGAAGTACCTACCGTCATTTCACTATTAACCATTGTTGGTATAATTACCTTAGCAATCCTTGGTTCAATGATGAAAAATAGATCTCAAAACGCTTAATATAGAATTCAGCGGTAACCAAATATGGATACCGCTGATTCATTTATTAATTTTGCATTATTCTTTACATGT
This sequence comes from Aliivibrio sp., assembly GCA_024206155.1. Taxonomy (GTDB): domain Bacteria; phylum Pseudomonadota; class Gammaproteobacteria; order Enterobacterales; family Vibrionaceae; genus Aliivibrio. Next base: position 800 of record JAAGZR010000631.1, on the reverse strand, counting down.
CTTTGAACTCAATTCATATTTAAACGTCTATTATTAATAGATACTTCTCATTGGATAAAATTTACAATTTAAAGGTATTCATGAAAAAACTAATCCTCTCTACGTGCTTATTGTTACTTTCTACTTCTGGCTTTGCAGCGGAGTCATGCTCAAATAAAACCATTGTTGGCCAAATCGAAACCATTCACATAAAAGAATTAAACACCAATTATGAAGCTCGTATTGATACAGGAGCCGCAACCACCTCTATTCACGCCACTAATATCCAAATTGTTGGCCAAGATGAAGAGAGTGACAATATGCGAGATCACTTGGGCGATACGGTTAAATTTACAACTTACAATGAAGATGGTGAAGCAACTCAACATACCAGCCGTATCATTAAAGTAAGTAAAATACGCAATGCTCAGGGGGTAGAGCGTCGATATGCTGTACGAATGCATTTAGAGTTTGACGGTAAGGATAAGAAAGTAGCCGTGAACCTACGTGATAGAAGCCAATTAGACTACAAACTTTTAATTGGTCGTAACTGGTTAGAAGGTGATTATTTAGTCGATGTAGAAAAAAACGCAGAATAACGTTTATTTTTTATACGGTTAAGTGGTTTTCTTAAAAAAATGCTTTACATAAAAATCAAAGCTGACTATTATTCACCGCACTGGAGGGATGGCTGAGTGGTCGAAAGCACCGGTCTTGAAAACCGGCAACCGTTAATAGCGGTTCTAGGGTTCAAATCCCTATCCCTCCACCACTTTTGAAAATTCAGATAGAGTCTGGGTTTTACAAATTGGAGCGGTAGT
>JAAGZR010000630.1 GCA_024206155.1 Aliivibrio sp. | reverse complement strand
TTGTTCCAATAGGAAAGGCCAAGAATGAAGTAGACATGCTCCATTTCTGAGTATTCAATTTCTTGTGCAAATTCGAGAGTTTTTTGAGCTTGTTGAATGCTGAGTAAGCTTCCTTTTTCAACATGAGCAAGATCATAAGTTCGGCCTAATGATATCGAGATAAAGGTATCGCTATAATCTTGGTTTGAATTAAATAAACTTTCTGCATTTTGGTAGCTAAGTTTCGATCTTTCGTACTGTTTTTGCTCTATTTCAATATAACTTCTTTCATAATAAAAACGAGAGAGTACATGTGCAGGAAGGTCGGTATATATGTATTGCTTAGCATAATTAAAATGCTTTTCAGCCAGATCAAATTGGTTGTTCGCTGAAGCTATATAGCCTTTAAGAAATTCAATATAAAAAATATCTGATTTATTTGTTTGTAATGTTGTGGGCTGAGAGATAACAGAGACTAAAAAATCAAGATGTTCCCCGCGGCGGGCTGACTGAATATTAAGGATTAACTCAATGGCTTCTTTGATTGAAGGCGATTCTTTAGATGAATTTACAGGTGCATCTTTTGATAAAAAGGCTATAGAAAGAACAAGAATCAAGATTATAGAAATCAGCGTAGCTGTTAAAAGCCTTAGTTTCATGCAGGAATATCAAATAGAGTTAAGTATTATTTATTTTATCAATAGAATAAAAATAAATATACATTAAAATCTTATTGTTGAGAGGTTATTTTTATTGTAATGCGATATTAAACAAAAAAATGAAAATGCGAATAATCAGTTTTAGTTGATTTTTTCATTATGACTTCTTGTTTTTTTATTATTTTGCATCAACTGTTTATTAAATTCATTTCAGTTATAAATATTAGTGATCAAACTAAATTTTCGTTCAGTGGCTATCTTTGATACAATCTTGCGCCTGTTTTAGAGGAGAGCTAAATGAAATTACTGTATTGGTTAGATGAGTGGTTAACCAACTCACGTTCAGAGCAACAAGCAAGACTTCCAATGACTGGAAGCGACTTACTTGACGATGTCTTTGTTAAGTATGAGTTTATTGACTTGGATAAGCCTCTGCTGTTTACGTTTTCTCCAGCTGGAACTAATCTAAAAGAACAAGATCTTAATGATGACTTTGCACCGTGGGGCTATCACTTGGCGCAAAAGCAAGAAGTGAATATCATTGCTTTTCAACATTTAGGTCAAAGTAATTGGTTCCGTAGTCGCAATTTAATCTTCTTCCTCGAACAATTATCGACATTACTCGAACCGTTTAAAAACCGATTGGGTTATGGGTTAAGTCGTGGTGGTTTTGCTGTTGGTGCTTTTGCCGATGTGTTGCAACTAGATCAAGTATTGCTGTTTCACCCTGTGAGCACTAAAAACCAGAATATAGCGCCATGGGATGACAGATCAAGCACAGAGATAGCTCAACAGTTTGATTGGAAAGGGGATTACCACGATCTTAATTTAGGCAAAGCGAAAGGTTATATCATTTATGATCCGACTAACCGCATTGACCGCCTGCACGCAAAACGTTATCCAGAGCTGACTCATTTACGTGTGTTTGGCATGGGGCACGGTACACATGCAACGTATTTGAATAAGTTTGGTTTTTATAAGCAAGTGGCGGTTGATTTTATGCGTCACCAACAAATTGATATTGGTCAGTTTCGTCAGCAGACTAAAACATTGCGTTTTAAAGAAGACTATTACAAGCGCCTTAATAAAGCCAATTCAAGCTCTGAGCATCGTCTGGGTTTATTGAGTAAAGCACACAATATTGTCCTTGGTGAGAAAGAAGCGCACGTACAAGAGCATCAAGCTCAAATAGATGTACAACCTTTAATTGATATCGCAATAAAGCATCAAGATGAGCACCCACAAGATGCCATTCAATTGTTAGAAATGGCTCAGATATTAGTGCCTGATGATCCAATGATTGAGCATAAACTAAGACAGTTAGCTTAGTGCTTATTGTAAATTAATGAATAAAAACGCCTCATCTTGCATGGGGTGTTTTTGCATCTGCGGTTTCATGATATTTCACTAAGGCATTTCATTCTTTATATAGACCTATTACTATAAAGGTTAAGTCAATTAAATAAGAAGTAATCCAATATGTCTCTTCCTCCTTGCCCTAAATGCCATTCAGAATTTGTTTATCCAGATCAAAACCATCTTATTTGTCCTGAGTGCGGCTACGAGTGGAACCCTGAAGAAGTCCTTATGGAAGAGGTGGTAGTCGTAAAAGACGCTAATGGAACCTTGTTAGAAGAAGGTGATAAAGTTACGGTAGCTAAAGATCTCAAAGTAAAAGGCAGCTCTTTAGTGATCAAAGTCGGCACAAAAGCAGTCATTAAACGTATCGTTGATGGAAAAGATCATCAGCTAGATTGTAAAGTAGATGGCGTTGGTGAAATGATGGTCACTGCTCAATTTGTTAAAAAAGCTTAACTATGATGAATGATGATCGAGAAGTCATTGAGATTTTACGACGGCGTATTCCATCGTTTGAATGCACAAAAGGGTGTCACGATTGTTGTGGGCCAGTCACGGCTTCTGCAGAAGAAATGCGACGTTTGCCTGTTAAAACAGACGCAGAACATGAAGCCGCACTAGAAGCGTATAATTGTGTGCACTTAGGTCCGCATGGATGCACTGTATATGAAGATCGCCCATTGATCTGCCGCTTGTTTGGCACTACACCACGTATGGCTTGTCCAAATGGATGTAAACCTGAGCACATGGTAGATGAAAACATCGAAAAATTAGTGCATCACTTTAATAGAAATACGCGCCAAGTGTTGGTTTAAATGCAATAAATACCGAGATATTAATACCTTACTGCCATAGGCTAATTATCACAATTTGAGCGGCATAAATTATGCCCAATTTTTATAAATTTAAAGTGACAAAACCTGAAATCTTGAGCAAAATGCGCCACGATGATTTATAACTGAGTGTTATTGAATAATGGATATCCAACGTTTTAATCCAAGTGAAAAGTGGTCTGATGTAACCGTGTTTAATAAGATGGCGCATTTTGTTGAAGTGCCAGCTGATGAAACCTCAGATATGCTAGGTCAGGTAGGGCAAGTGTTTGCTCAAGCTGAAGCGATGCTTGCAAGCGTGAATAGTGATAAATCACGTCTTGTTTCAGTCACTATCTATGTTACTGATTTTGGAAACCTAAGTATTTTAAATGAAGCATGGATCAAGTGGTTACCTGAAGGTTGCGCGCCAAGCCGAGCTTGCTTAAAAGTAGAGTTAGCTGATCCTGATTATTTAGTTGAAATTGCTTTTGTAGCAGCAGTGAAATAACAAGACGATTTGTATTAAAATAAAGCTCGATAGACAATGGTTTATCGGGCTTTTTTATTTTAAATGCTATGCAAGGAGAGCTGCAGATGAATAATGTATTTGAAGATATTCCAACCACAGTCCCTTCTGAGATATTTGAAGAGATAGTAACAACTCAGAATCTTCGCATTGAGCGTATTTTATCTCATGGACAGAGTTCGCCAGAGCAAGGGTGGTATGATCAGGATGAAAATGAGTGGGTTGTGGTGTTATCTGGTTTTGGTGTCATAGAGTTTGAAGATGGCCGTGAAGTATGCTTAAAGAAAGGCGATTACCTTAATATTAAAGCGCACGAAAAGCACAAGGTTAAAGCAACATCTTTAAAAGAAGTAACGGTTTGGTTAGCTATTTTTTATGTTTGAGTCATAGGTATGGATAAAGCACGAGTTTTTGGTTTTTTGGCTTCATTTTTTACGTTAATAGGGCTTATTGCTCTGTTATCTGCAGGTTCGCATTTTCCTATTTATCAATGGCCTTATGAGGCTTTTCAGGGATTGGTTTTTGCATTAGCTTGGGGATTTGGTTTTACTGTAGGGATCAGTTATCTGGTGTCTACCGTATTTGTTTTATTGTTGCTTGTTTTCGCTTTTGTGATGGGAGTTAAGTTGTCACGATGTGTGTTTCGTGACAAATAATATAACCCTTTAAAAAATGAAACAGAAAGCACGCTATACGAGTTGGTTAAAGCCAATACACTCGATACCTTCTTCTTCTAGCCAGTCAATTAACTCTGCAGAGGTAAGAAGATTCTTTTCCACTACTCTCATGTCGCGATAACTGGTGAGCTCGGTAAGATCTGAGGTATGTTCAGAGCTTGGATGGCACATGAGCTCTATTATTCCGTTTGGTAGTTTAGTTTTGTATTCAAGAAGAATGGATTTCAGTTGCTCAAAAGAGACGCCAGTATCGAAGAATCGTGCATCAAAAGCATCAGGGGTTGCAACGAATAAAGATTCCTGGCCTGACACAATGTTATCTACTCGGCGAACTGGGAGGTTTATGTCATTAGCAAAACGAATAAATGCTTTTTTCAGAGGTGGGTAAACCCCAGCAAAGTGGTGGCTATCAATGTGGTTAATGGTAAGTCCTGCATTAATTGCCGCTTGATACTGGGTATTAAGTTCTAAATATACCTCTTCTTCAGATACTTCTTTTGTCATTAATGTTTGTCTATCAAGAAAGTAACCATTCTCATCAATTAGACTGGCGACATTACATGGTGGGGATAAGGGTTTTCCTGCGGTTACTGTAAAATGTAACCCCACTTCAGGAATAAGTCCTTGTTGGTATAATTGTACGGCATGGGCTACGCCTGCTTGATTCATCATGATGGTTGTTGATGTAACGACGCCTGATTTAAAGCATTCTACAATTCCGTTATTAACACTTTCTGATAGGCCAAAATCATCAGCATTTAAAATAAGTTTCATCGGTCTCTCCAAAGCGATTTATTAATCGTAAGCGAGAGAGGGATACATTTATTTTTTAAACGCTTTCTTCAATCGCCACATTACTGTAAGGATTTAAAGCGCCGCCATCAACTATCTTAATCATAATATGTCGCTTTAGAGCATTACTTGCAGCGATATATTTGTACTTATGAACATGAACCGCAACATACGCCGGGTTCTCCGTGTTTCTTCGCTTTTTTTTCTTTGTCATCCATTAGTGGTTGTTCGATTGCCGTTGCCTGTTTAACTAACTTATCATCACTTATTTCGGTTTCTTTTTTCTTAAATATTTTGGTAAATGAAAGCGCCATTATTATTCCTCTATATAGTTAGTTTTAAATAAAATATTAAGATGCATTTTAAATGCATCTTAATATAGGTATCACAGAGAGTCAATTAATGTTTGAAAAGGGTTACTATTGGAGATAACTGCGTTATTGGAGCGGGGAGTGTGGTTACGCGTGATATTCCAGAGAGCAGTGCTGCCGTTGGGAATCCATGTCGCGTAACAAAATCAATATAAGTGAATTTACGCATTAAAAAGAGCAAGTTGAGTTAATAATACATATCACTTTTTACTTATAGTTTTGTGTACTTTTGTATAAATGTAGATAAATACCCAATGCCGGATTCTTCGTTTTGTTCTGCTTTCCAACATTGGTAAATAGCAGTCTCGTGGTCAGCGATTAGCTGGAAGACTTCAATATGGTCTTCTGCTTCTAGAGCCCACTCGCGGTATTTTTTTTCGTATGGCTCGACCCAATCGGTGAGTGTATCTACAAGCTCATTCCACGGCAGATTAAGCCAGCGTTTTGCATCAATAATACCTTTATCGATCATTAAAGGGTCGTGGCGTTCAAAGGGTATTTGAAGCTTGTGTAGGCTGATCTCAAGTAGATCTGCTGTTAGTATCTCAACTTGAGTCAAGGCTAACCACAGTGGGTGTGATGTTTTATCAGTATAGTTGACTGCAAAATAAGTAAAAAATGAAATACCATAGATTTCACCTTTGTATGCGCTATGTATACGTTTTTTCATCAAGAGCCTTCTTTATTTTTATCCAAAGAGTTTACGTAACCAAAAGAGTGTAAATAAGCCGTTATGGACAGTTTTTTAGTAGTGGGATTATACTCTCCAATTCAACGTTTTTCTTATTTATGACCTTATTTCTTACTGGAGTTTTACATATCCTTTTAGCTCGGGGCTAATTGAGTCTAATGTCATGTGGCTAGAAGGTATGTTTGATAATTACCAGAGTCAAAAGCATATGTATTAAACCACGATGCTAGAAACCAAAAAACACCCACTGGAAGAAGCTTTTTGGTATTTAAGCCCTTATTTGATTTGTATTGCAATTTCAGTTCGCGTAACTAAAGTCTCTGCAGAATTAAAAATGGAAAAGCAAAATAGTCAGTAATTGTTAAATAACCTGGTCTGTCCAGTTGTTACTTGGTTCACACTATGACGAATGGATAATGGTATTCCCTTAATTAAGCAGTATTTTTACTAGATGTAGATAATAATTCTAATTAAATATACATAGGGAAATGCAATGCTGAATGAAAAAACAACAGGTTTAGAGCTTTTGTCTGGCTTAGAACTGATGCAAGCAATGGTGACTGGTGACTTTCCACATCCATCAATGTCGGAAGTTGTGCCAATGAAAATCACTGTTGCTGAATATGGAAAAGTCATTTTTGAAGCGATGGCGGATGAGCGTCATTTAAATCCTCTTGGTGGTGTGCATGGCGGTTTCTTTGCAACAGTAATGGACTTAGTAACAGGCTGTGCCGTTCATACCACATTAGAACCTAATGTAGGTTATGGGACGATCGACTTGCATGTGAAAATGTTGAAGGCAATACCCCAAAACACACTATTGATCGCCGAAAGCCGTGTTATACAATCTGGCTATTCTTTGGGTATATCTGAAGGAAGTTTGAAAGATAAGCAAGGTAACTTGTATGCGCATGCCACAGCTACTTGTATGATTCATCGAGATAAATAATTTTTTCGCTAGTTCAAAGTGTGCCTATAAGCCAGATGGAACATTGTTATTTGTTGTAGTTAAATAGGCTGATGAGAGCTTAGCTGATGCGCAAGTGATCTGTTTATCAAACATTAAATCTGTTTTGGAATGCGCTGTGGAAATCGTATCTTTAGTTAAAGAAAACCATCAATACGATGCGAAAAGCTATGAAATTAAAGTGGTTCAATTTCCTAAGCCTCTTGGGGGCTGATATCAATAAATGGAAAATGTTCAATAAATAGACCACACTTATTGATTATAAAAAGTAGAACAAAGGATAGCTGATGAACTTAAG
>JAAGZR010000629.1 GCA_024206155.1 Aliivibrio sp. | reverse complement strand
TTTAAAATCAACAAAAACAAATAATGGCGGTGAAGGAGGGATTCGAACCCTCGATGCGGCTATAAACCGCATACTCCCTTAGCAGGGGAGCGCCTTCAGCCTCTCGGCCACCTCACCGTTTTGTATTTCGCTTAATTCGTGATTATCTGCAAAAAATCACTATTATTGACAAATAAATTCATCAATAAAAAGAATGGTGCGCCAGGGAGGATTCGAACCTCCGACCGCCTGGTTCGTAGCCAGGTACTCTATCCAGCTGAGCTACTGGCGCACAATAATTCTTTCATATTTTTGCTGATTTAAAATCAACAAAAACAAATAATGGCGGTGAAGGAGGGATTCGAACCCTCGATGCGGCTATAAACCGCATACTCCCTTAGCAGGGGAGCGCCTTCAGCCTCTCGGCCACCTCACCGTCTTGAGGAGGCACATATTACGGTTTACCAAAAATATGTCAATGACTTTCTTAGTAAAAAATAACGTTTTTTGCTTAATAGCCTACGAAACGACCAAAGTGAACAAAAATAAAACGTTACCCCTAGTTTGTGCCTTTTATTTTGTTTGTTTTTACTCATCAATGCTAAATGAAAACAAACAAGGTCAACACTGTTGACCCTATTCATACGAAATTAAAAGTTACCTTGCGATGCTGCAGGTGTACCTTTTTCCGCTTGAATGCGCATATAAATTTCTTCACGGTGTACAGATACTTCTTTAGGTGCATTAACACCAATACGTACTTGGTTACCTTTAACGCCTAGTACAGTAACTGTTACTTCGTCACCAATCATAAGAGTTTCACCTACACGGCGAGTCAAAATTAGCATTCGAATGCTCCTTGAGTTATCTCAGTTTTATAATAAATGTATGTTTTGTCCGTTATCGCTTATTTTCATAAACGTCTTTGCTCAAGAAACAGCGATCATAAGGTTATTATCTTGTGATTGCTCTGTAATAACAAACGTTTTATGTAAAATATCGGCCGCTCGTTTTAAATCAGCTTGATTCACGATAACCGAAAAACTTTTAGGCTCTATACTATGCTGATAAATATCAACACAATTAACCATTAGTTGATTGCAAGCAGACTCTGCCATCCCTTCAACCTTATCTCCGACTAACGTCAGAATTGATAAGCTATTAATATTGCGTATTTTTGTACTAAATGCCAGTTTCAATTGTAAAAAAGCTGCTTTTGGCACAACAATTTGAAAACAATCACACCTTTCCATTAACACTTTGTACTGTTTATGTAATTCAGCTAACTCTTCTTTTGAAAAGTCATTGCACTCTATTAGGAGTAAATCCTGCTTAAGCGCTAAACCGGTTACCCCCTTACTCTCTACCGGTTGTTCACAAATCAGTGTCCCTTCACCATCGTCAAATGATGATAATACACGTAAGGTAACCGATGAATTCCAGGCGTGAGCGACAGAATGCTCCTGTAATACTTTGGCTCCAGACTTTGCTAATAAGTGCATATCTGAAAAAGAAATTTCTTTTAAACGACGTGTATTAGGTACAAATCGAGGATCTGAAGAATACACACCATCAACATCAGTAAATATTTGGCACTCATCTGCATTCAATGCAGCAGCTAAAGCAACCGCCGTTGTATCTGAGCCGCCTCTTCCTAATGTCGTAATGTTACCGTTCTTATCTCGTCCCTGAAAACCAGCAACAATAACAATATAACCTTTATCTACCCACTGAGTTATTAAATCGGTTTCGATATACTCAATAGTTGCGTCATTAAATCTATTGTTAGTGTTGATTCCAGCCTGATCGGCCGTTAAAGAAATAGCTTTAATGCCCTTTTGATTTAAAGATAGGGCTAATAACGCGATAGAAACTTGCTCGCCAGCAGAAAGCAACATATCTAATTCACGTGGTTCTGGAACCTCGCTCATTTGATTTGCCAAATTCATTAAACGATTGGTTTCACCCGCCATAGCAGAAACGGCAACAACAACATCATGTCCTTGCTGCTGGGTTGAAATGATGCGTTCAGAAACAGATTGGATCCGCTCAACGGATCCAACTGATGTACCACCATACTTTTGTACGATTAATGCCACCGATACGACCTATTACAGACGCTCAGTTAGCCAAGCTTCAACAGAAGCTAGTGCTGCAGGTAATGCATTCGCATCAGTACCGCCAGCTTGAGCCATATCAGGACGACCGCCGCCTTTACCACCAACTTGTTGTGCAACCATGTTCACTAATTCACCCGCTTTCACTTGGCCAATAAGATCTTTAGTTACGCCAGCAATTAACCCAACCTTACCGTCATTCACATTACCCAACATGATAACGCAGCTGCCGATTTGATTTTTAAGCTCATCGACCATGCCACGAAGCGCTTTACTCTCTGCACCATCTAGCTGAGCAATAAGTACTTTTGTTCCTGCGATGTCTTGAACTTGATTGATCAGGCTTGCACCTTCTTGAGACGCTAGCTTATCTTTAAGCTGTTGGATCTCTTTCTCAAGTTGTTTTGCTTTTGATGCCGCTTCATTCAGCTTTTTATCTGCTGATTTTTGTTGTGCTTCAATCGCATCTAATGCTGCTTCACCAGTAACGGCTTCAATACGGCGGATACCAGCGGCAATGCCACTTTCTGACGTGATTTTAAATAAACCAATATCACCAGTGCTTGATGCGTGAATACCACCACACAATTCAGTTGAGAACTCACCCATAGAAAGAACACGAACTTCATCGTCGTATTTCTCACCAAATAGAGCCATTGCGCCTTTTTCTTTTGCAGCATCAATGTCCATTAGGTTTGTTTCAATCTCATGGTTTAAACGTATCTGTTGGTTAACAATACGCTCAATTTTACGTAATTCTTCAGCTTTTACGCCTTCAAGATTAGAAAAGTCAAAACGTAAACCTTCCGCTTTAACTAATGAGCCTTTTTGAGTTACGTGCTCACCTAGTACTTCACGAAGTGCTGCGTGTAATAAGTGGGTTGCTGAGTGATTTAACGTAATCGCAGTACGACGCTCTTCATCAACTTGAGCCATTGCACTATCAGCCGTTGATAATACACCTTCAACTAACTTACCGTGGTGACCAATCGCGTTACCTACCTTTTGAGTGTCAGTAACAACAAACTTACCCGCTTCAACAGTAATGATCCCCGCATCACCAGATTGACCGCCTGACTCAGCATAGAATGGCGTAATATCTAAAATTAGAATCGCGTCATCACCAGCAGAAAGAGTTTCAACAGCTTCACCTTCACGGAAAATTTCTAATACTGTTGCTTTAGCTTCAGTAGAGTCATAACCGTGAAATACTGTTTCAGATTCAACCTTAATGATTGAGTTGTAATCAGTTCCAAATTGGCCCGCTTCGCGAGCACGTTGACGTTGCTCTTCCATCGCTTTTTCAAAACCATCTTCATCGATAGTTAATTCACGCTCACGAGCAACGTCATTGGTTAAATCAGCAGGGAAACCGTAAGTATCATAAAGTTTAAATACTGTTTCACCATCAAGAACCGTGCCTTCAAGGTTATCTAGTGCTTCGTTTAGAATTACCATTCCACGCTCTAGTGTGCGACCAAAGTTTTCTTCTTCAATCTTAAGAACTTTTTCAACTAGCGCTTGCTGTTTTTTCAGTTCTTCACCAGCGGTTCCCATAATCTCAGCCAATGGCCCAACTAATTTATAGAAGTAAGAACCTTTAGCACCTAGCTTATTACCATGACGTACCGCACGACGAATAATACGACGTAATACGTAACCACGACCTTCGTTTGATGGCATAACGCCATCAACAATTAAGTAAGAACAAGAACGGATGTGATCAGCAACAACACGTAGAGACTGGTTTGAAAGATCATCATGACCAACTACTTTTGCTGTTTCTTTAATAAGTGTTTGGAAGATATCGATTTCGTAATTTGAATGAACGCCTTGCATGATTGCGGCAATGCGCTCAATACCCATACCGGTATCTACTGATGGCTTAGGAAGCAGTTCCATTGTACCGTCTGCTTGACGGTTGAATTGCATAAATACGTTGTTCCAAATCTCAATGAAACGGTCACCGTCTTCTTCAGGAGTACCTGGACGGCCACCCCAAATATGCTCACCGTGATCGTAGAAAATCTCAGTACAAGGGCCACAAGGACCAGTATCACCCATCTGCCAGAAGTTATCTGATGCATAAGGTGCACCTTTATTGTCACCTATGCGTACGATACGATCTGCTGGAATACCCATTTCTTTATTCCAGATTTCGAAAGCTTCGTCATCAGTTTCATAAATAGTGACTAATAAACGGTCAGCTGGCAGTTCTAGACGCTCTGTTAGAAATTCCCAAGCATACTTGATTGCATCTTGCTTGAAGTAATCACCAAAGCTGAAGTTACCTAGCATTTCAAAGAAAGTATGGTGACGAGCAGTAAAGCCTACGTTTTCTAAATCGTTATGCTTACCACCAGCACGAACACAACGTTGAGCCGTTGTTGCACGAGTATAGTTACGTTTTTCTGAACCTAGGAAACAATCCTTAAATTGGTTCATACCTGCGTTGGTAAATAAAAGAGTTGGGTCATTTGCTGGAACTAGAGAAGAACTCTCAACAATTTGGTGTCCTTTGCTTTCAAAAAAAGCAAGAAACGCACGGCGGATCTCGTCAGTGCTCATATACATGTAGGTATTCCTGATTGAATCGTAGGTTAACTCACTCTTGTACTCAGTTAAGACAAGCAGTGTTTTTTAGACAGAATTTCGAACATTGTATACGCAAATGCAAGCGAAATATAGATAAGTAAAGTGATCAAATGAGGAATAAGGAGGGTTTTAGAATATCACTGATAGATTCTCAATAAATAGAAACAAAAAAGCCAAACACTGTGGTTTGGCTTTTGTCTGCATTTATTTTCAAAGAAAGCGATTTAGAACTCTTCGTTTTCTTCTACTTCAGAAGTCACATCTGGTGTTTCTGGCTGATCTTCTACTGGAGTTAGTAACAGCTCACGTAATTTAGCATCTAGTTCAGAAGCAATGGCTACGTTATCACGCATAAACTTAGAAGCGTTTGCTTTACCTTGACCTATCTTATCGCCGTTATAGCTGTACCAAGCACCCGCCTTATCAACTAATTTATGCTTAACACCTAAATCAATTAATTCACCTTCGCGGTTAAACCCTTTTCCGTATAAGATTTGAGTTTCAGCTTGCTTAAATGGTGCTGCAATTTTATTTTTAACAACTTTAATACGTGTTTCGTTACCAATCACTTCGTCGCCATCTTTTACTGCGCCTGTACGACGAATATCAAGACGAACTGATGCATAAAACTTAAGTGCATTACCACCGGTTGTGGTCTCTGGGTTACCAAACATCACACCAATTTTCATACGAATTTGGTTGATGAAGATACACATACAATTTGATTGTTTTAGGTTACCCGTTAACTTACGCATCGCTTGAGAAAGCATACGAGCTTGAAGACCCATGTGGCTATCGCCCATTTCACCTTCAATTTCAGCTTTTGGTGTTAACGCAGCAACCGAGTCAATAACCATTACATCAACAGCACCAGAGCGCGCTAACGCATCACAGATCTCTAGAGCTTGCTCACCCGTATCAGGTTGAGAAACTAATAGTTCATCAATGTTTACACCAAGTTTTTTAGCATAAACAGGATCTAGAGCATGCTCAGCATCGATAAAGGCACATGTTTTACCTTCACGCTGTGCTGCTGCAATTAATTCAAGAGTTAATGTTGTTTTACCTGAACTCTCAGGACCGAAGATCTCAACGATTCGACCCATTGGTAAACCACCAGCACCAAGTGCAATATCAAGAGATAAAGAACCAGTAGACACAGTCTCAACATCCATTGTGCGGTTATCGCCCAACTTCATGATTGAACCTTTACCAAATTGTTTTTCAATTTGACCTAATGCGGCGGCCAGTGCTTTTTTCTTGTTATCGTCCATCTTGATTCTCCAGTTACTCTAGATCACGTAATCAGTTAATAACCAGTAGTATACTGTCTATTCATACAGTGTCTATAGGCTTGTATCATTTTTTCTTTAACTTTCGATATAATTTAGACCAAATAACACTTAACCATCTGAATTATTTAAGATCTAACAAGCGGTTCTTTAATGTGAGAAATGCATATTTGATCGCATTTTTTCTAATATCACAGCGATCACCAGTAAAATACACAGTAGTTTCATAATGCCAATCATGTTTATCAGCAAAGCCAAAACAGACGGTCCCTACTGGTTTTTCATCACTCCCTCCAGCAGGGCCAGCAATACCACTAATTGAAACCACAATATCAGCGTTACTGTGCACCAAAGTACCTTTAGCCATCTCTTTTACTACGG
>JAAGZR010000628.1 GCA_024206155.1 Aliivibrio sp. | reverse complement strand
TCTTACGTTAATCCTACACAAATTCATTTTGGCCAAGGTCAAATCGCTGCGATTGCGACATCAATCCCACAAGACCAAAAAGTATTAGTCATTTATGGCGGTGGTTCAATTAAAACAAATGGGGTTTATGACCAAGTGGTTGCAGCACTGGCTAACCATTCTTGGAGCGAGTTTTCAGGCGTTGAGCCAAACCCAACAGTTGAGACACTAGACAAAGCGGTTGCTATCGTTAAAGCAGAAAACGTAGATTATATTCTTGCTGTTGGTGGCGGATCTGTCATTGATGGTTCTAAGTACGTTGCTGCTGCAGCGAAATATGACGGTAATGGTTGGGATATTCTAATTGGTCAGCATACTGTGACAGAAGCTGTGCCGCTGGGCGCAATTTTAACACTACCTGCGACAGGCTCTGAGTCTAACTCTGGTGCGGTCATTACTCAAAAATCGACACAAACTAAACTGCCTTTCATGGCGGCAGCAGTACAACCTAAATTTGCAGTTCTTGATCCTGATTCAATGAAAACATTACCAGAGCGCCAATTGATTAATGGTCTAGTTGATGCATGGGTTCATACCTGTGAGCAATACTTAACAATGCCAACAGGTGCAATGGTTCAAGATGGCTACGCAGAAACGCTGTTACGTAATTTACTAACGCTTGGCGCTCAATACGACAACCGTGACAACAATGAATGGCGCTCAAACCTAATGTGGACAGCTAACCAAGCTTTAAACGGCCTTATTGGTACTGGTGTTCCTCATGATTGGGCTACGCACATGATTGGTCACGAACTGACTGCGCTTTATCATGTTGATCACGCTCGTTCTTTATCTATCATTCAGCCATCTTTACTTCGTAACCAAATCGAAGCAAAACGCGCTAAACTAGAGCAAATGGGTAAAAACGTATTTGGTTTAGAGATGTCAGATGATTTAGCAGAGCGCACTATTGTTGAAATCGAAACCTTCTACCATAGCTTAAACTCGCCAACAGAGTTAACAGAACATGGCGATGATAAAGCAACGGCGATTGATGCTATCATCAAGCAACTTGAAGCTCACGGAATGGTTGCATTAGGTGAACACCAAGCGATTACCCTTGAAGTGTCACGTGAAATTCTAGAAGATGCAGTGAAGTAATATCACTTCTCCATAGATATAAGTATAGATGCAAAATAAAAAGCGGATTTAGCACACTGTAATGCTAAATCGGCTTTTCTTATTCTTAATGGATTAAAATAATTAATAGATCACTTAATCACAGGCTTCTTTCTACGCTCCCATTGAGTAATGAAAGCAACAGAAGCAATAATAATGGCCGCACCTAACCACAAACGTCCTGGAGGTGCCCAACCAAATACTATCCACCCAGCTAACACATTTAATGGCAATTTAGCGTGATCAAACGGCTGCACAAACGACGCATCAGCAACAGCATAAGCTTTTACGATAGCCCACTGAGCTAATGCTGTCATTATCCCTGCACCAAATAACAATAGACACACCTTCATACCAGTTCTACTTTCCCAACCGGCTCACCCCACTTAGATACTAAATGCGGTAATAAGCACCAATAGATACACCAACACACCCGATGGTG
>JAAGZR010000627.1 GCA_024206155.1 Aliivibrio sp. | reverse complement strand
TGTTGGAATCCACCTTGCTGCTGTGGCGCTTGTTGCTGGAATCCGCCTTGCGCTGGCGGTTGTTGTTGGTATTGCTGCTGCGCTGGTGCTTGCTGGAATCCGCCCTGTTTAGATTCAATGTATTTCGCACCTTCCAGCCTTGCGTTTTCCATTTGTAGCTTTATGTATTGCTTGCCGTTGCTTTCGCTAACATCAACTTTTAGCTTTTCACAGTTAACTACAACGTAATTACCCTCAACTAATGAAGTATTATAGTAATCAATTTGAGCTGGTGACTTGGCAAAAATAGCCGCACTGTAATTAGTGTAAAGCTTTTCACCTGTTTGGCGGTCCTTTATCATTTCTGATAATTCGATTATAAACATTGTGGTCTGTCCGTCTTGGCCCATTCCAGTTTTAACGTATGGTGCTTTTCTTAGTTCGCCATGTATAATATGCATTCTTATCTTTCCTATTTAGTTAAACGTTTATGTATTTCTTTTACTAGTGCCACATCATCATGACAATAATTTATTACTTTTTGCGGATCAACTTGCCAAGTATCATAAACTTTTGATCCGTCCATTCCGTCTGTTTTGCCCTTAATATTTAAAATTTTGCATAGGTTGTCGGCGCTTATTCTATTACCAAAGCCAGCCCATGCAACCATAGTATCAAAGCAGTTTACGCCATGCCTAGCATCCATCCACTTAACACCGCGACAAGTTTCAACGTTATTGATCACTGAGCGCTTCCAGATAAAAGGCAAATCGAACTTAGCTATGTTATGACCTATAAAGTTAGGCTTTTTAATATCCGTACTATTTGCTACGCATAAACTCGTTATGTAACCGTGGAACTCTTGAAGCATTTCCGCCTCATTCGTTAGCTCGTTAGTTTCAAATACAGCGCTTTGATAGCCATGAGCAGAATAAAAACCAATACACATACAAGCTATCGGTGCAACATCAGGATTAAAGCTTGTTTTCTCCCACTGAGCTTGTGCAACCTGATCGCTTTTAGTTGCTGCCATCTTATCTTCCCACTGCGCCTTCATATCGCCAGCGCTGATAAATTTAGCGGCCTTGTCATCAATCCCTAAATCTTTAGCCATTGCGCCTTTAGTAATTCCACTAGGCGCTTTAAAATTAGCCTTAACATCTTCTAGTATTTCAAGTCTGTGCTGCTCTGGACTTCTTAATGTTTCAATATCAATGTAAATATTCATTACAACATTCCTTTTATGTATTCTCTATATTTTAAGTCGTTTATATCTTCAAGCTTCGCCTGACCAGTATTGATAGCATTAATCCATGACATATCGTCAGCACTAGGCGTCTTACTTTGCTGTGAATTATCCATTGAATCAGCGTCTTTTGTATCATCAATAAGAAACAAACCATTTAAAGCATACTTACGAGCGTATGAACTAGCTGTTCCTGTTATCTGGCTGTCATCCATACCTTTCTTTGTTAACGATTCTCTAGCAAACGCTGAGTTGCTTATAGAGCTTTCGCCGTCCGTCAATGTTGCAGTTGACTTTATA
>JAAGZR010000626.1 GCA_024206155.1 Aliivibrio sp. | reverse complement strand
TGCTAAAGTAGTCAACAACACAGCTCTTGTCCCAGGAATGGTATTATCTAATGAGCCTGGTTATTATCGTGCAGATGAGTTTGGTATCCGTATTGAGAACTTAGAGTTAGTCGTTGAAATCGAAACTCAAGGTGATTTCTCAGTTCTTGGCTTTGAATCATTAACACGTTGTCCTATCGACAAACGCCTAATCAATGTTGATATGTTGAATCGACCTGAACTTATTTGGCTAAACAACTATCACCAAAAAGTGTGGGATGATGTTAGTCCTCTTGTCGATGGTGAAGTTAAAGAATGGCTAAAACAAGCGACTGCTGAATTAAGCTACGAAAGCTAATCGATTAAAACACAATAAAGAAAATGCCACGTATCTATTGTACAGAAGAGTAAATGTATAGAAGAGCAAACGTGGCATTTTTATTTAAAAATCTATTAAGGGACAAAACAATCATTTATCCCTTGATGTTTCACGTGAAACATCAACTTGAATAGCTTCTATCCCAATCTTTCCAAACTGGTTCAAACCCCC
>JAAGZR010000625.1 GCA_024206155.1 Aliivibrio sp. | reverse complement strand
CTCGAAATTCTGCTCGCATACGGTAGTTTTCAGCAGGAGAAGAAAAGACTTCCAATTCAGGAACATCAAATTCAGAAAACATTGCAGACAGTGCTTCTGCTTTTTCATCTAATTGTACTTGATAATTTTCTGGGTTCATGACTGGTTGGGTCATTGTTTTGCCTCACGCTGCTCAAAATAAGAGCGCCGATTTTATGCGATAGAGATCTGTTGTCCAGTATTTGTGTGTGATTGATCGAAACTAATTGAGTAAAAGAGGGAATACTCATTAGCTAAGTCTAGACAAAGATAGCGTACGCCATTACTATTTCGGCCATGTTGGTGCGCTATTTTTATATTCGATAATAGCCTGAAAAGGGAATCTGGTGAGAATCCAGAACTGACGCGCAGCGGTAAGAGAGAACGAAAGTACATTAAACACACTATTATTTTTCTTTATCAAAGGATGTAGAGATAAGTGATGGGAAGTGAGTACCGTAGGTTAACTGCTCTCAAGTCCGAAGACCTGCCAACAATATGTGATACCTAGGTATTACTATATGGACTTAACGCGATTTTAGGAAACAACGGAAATGAAAAAAACTGCCCTTGCGACTGCAATAGTGTCGCTGCTTTCTCACGCCTATACTTCCCCTGTATTTGCTCAAAACACCACAACAGAAACTGATGAAACGATGGTTGTTACTGCCAATCGATTTGAGCAGTCAATAGAAGATATTATTGCACCAATGAGTGTTGTTACTAAGGAGGAGATAGTCCAGATTCAAGCAAAAACGATGACGGATATTTTAAGATTACAACCAGGTATAGAAGTTGCAAGTAACGGTGGTATTGGTCAAAATTCCTCTATTTTTATGAGAGGAACTAATTCTGATCATGTATTGATTCTAATTGATGGTTTTAGAATGAATAGCTCCATTAAAAGTGGAATGAACATTAATAAGATCCCTGTTAATCAAGTGGAAAGAATTGAAATAATTCGCGGTTCTGGGGCTGTAATGTATGGC
This sequence comes from Aliivibrio sp., assembly GCA_024206155.1. Lineage (GTDB taxonomy): Bacteria > Pseudomonadota > Gammaproteobacteria > Enterobacterales > Vibrionaceae > Aliivibrio. The sequence goes on along the minus strand of JAAGZR010000625.1, from coordinate 3,892 downwards.
TCTGATGCAGTTGGTGGCGTGATTAATATCATCACCCGAACTTCTCCTGACAATCAGTCGAAATCTGCAACCATTGGTGCTGGTAGCGATAAATATAAAGAAGGAAACTTTGCTGCTAATACTCAAGTAGGTGAAAACGGACATTTAAAAATGGCTGCCGGATTCACTCAAACAGAAGGCTACAACGTCAATCCTCAGCCGGGATTAAATGATGGTGATAAACATGGCTTTGAAAATAGCCAGTTTATGCTGAACTACGAGCACCAGCTTTCTTCTTATATCAGTCTTTTTACTGGCGTTAGATGGTTTAATAGCGCATCAGAATATAACCATTATACAAATACGAAATCTCTTTCAGAATCAGAGTCTACCATCTATTCTTCAAAATTATCTTTCCTTAAAGATGCGGTGTCTTCAGATCTAAGTATTAGCTATCAAGACGACCAAACGTTGGAATATCATGAGAATGGTGAGCTCGATTCAGAGCAAAAAATTGATCAGTTAAATATGCAATGGGCTAACCAAATCAAATTAATGGATGACTGGTTAGTTAATGCAGGTGTTGATTGGACTGATGCGAAAGTGAAAGCCGATATTACTGATTGGTCAAACAAGGTAATTATTAATGCAGGTGAAAGTCGAACGTCGACTGGTGTATATCTTGGAACCCAATACCAACTAGAACAATTAAAGTTAGAAGCAAACACTCGATTTGATAAGCATGATAAGTATGATGAGTATACCACGTGGGGAGTTGGTGCGAGTTATCAAATTAATGATATTTACAAAGTAAGCACAGCTTATAATACTGCCTTTAAAGCGCCATCATTTTATGATTTATCGACAGCTCCTGATTTAGAACCAGAAAAATCAAAAAACATTGATGTGAGTTTAGCTGCAGCATATAGTTTAGTTGATGTTAATTTATCCTTGTATAAGAATCGCGTAGATAATTTAATCGTTTATTATGATGCTCCAAATTTTGCAGGTTATAGTGCTAATGTTGATGCTGATATTAAAGGTGCTGAGTTAGAGCTATTATTTGATACTGGAATTGTTTCTCATACCTTGAGTGCTGAGTATAAAGATCATAAAGATACTGAAAGTCAACAGTTAGCACGAAGAGCGAAACAGAACTATAAATGGATGGGAAATGTGAGCTTGGGTGATTTAGATCTGAATCTTTCTTATATCTATACAGGAAAGCGCTCTGATTTACCTTCTGCTCCAGGAGTTGAAACAGCTTATCTTGATCCATATTCATTGTTGAGCGTCGCTGCTGCTTATTGGGTCACATCAGATCTTGCAGTTCGCGGAAGAGTTGAGAATTTACTTGATGAGGAATATGAAACAGCAGGTGGGTATAAACCTGCAGAACGTTCATATTATGTTAGCTTAGACTATCAATTTTAAACATATCTAAACCGCCTTCATCGGCGGTTTTTTCTTTTCTGAGGTTTATATGAAAAAGAAAGTCATCATCAGTTGGTCTTCTGGTAAAGACTCAACACTCACTCTTATCCGTCTACTTCAAAACCCTGATTATGAGGTTGCTGCTTTATATACAACCCATGTCGCAAATGAAGTACCTTTTCAAATCACGCCTATTTCAGTTGTTCAAATGCAAGCTGACTTGGTGGGGCTGCCTTTAATTAGGATTGAATTGCCTACCGTGTTCCCTGCCAACAATGAATATAAAAGTTTAGTCGTAACTGGTTTAAAGGAATGTGGAATTGAGTTTGATGCAGTTGCCTTTGGCGATATATTTTGTAATGGCATTGTCGAATATCGTAAAAGCTATATAGAGGCCGCCGGTTGGGAGTGTGTTTTTCCATTGGTAGGACAATCAAGTCGTGAGCTAGCAGAAGAGATCATTAGCTGTGGAATTAAAACCATCCTTGTGACAACGGATGGAACTCAATTAGATAATCAATTCTGTGGTCAAGAATACACAATGCAGCTACTTTCTGAGTTACCAGGGCAAGTTGATCCATGCGGAGAAGATGGGGAGTTTCATACGTTAGTAATTGAGGCACCTTGTTTTCGTGGCTCTATAGCGTTATCTGATATAAGAGTTGATGAACAAGAGCGATTTACTTATTTGCGATATCAGGCTTCTGTTTTACAAAAATAGCATTAACGGTATGATTAGGGTCTAATCTTCATATCGACTTAAAGAGTCTGTGGTTTCAGTTATGCCAAAACATATTTTGATTTTTGATTCAGGTGTCGGTGGATTGTCTGTATATAAAGAGATCCAATATCAATTACCTTTAGCAAAGTATATTTATGCTTTTGATAATGCTGCGTTTCCATATGGTGAACTTACTGAATCAGTGCTAATAGAAAGAACAACACATATTATTTCTCAGCTTTGTACGAAATTTGCCATAGATATAGTGGTGATCGCTTGTAATACCGCCAGTACTATTGTTTTACCAACACTTAGAGGTAAGTTAACTATTCCAGTGGTTGGTGTTGTTCCTGCTATAAAGCCTGCAGCTCTTGTATCAACTAAAATAGGGCTTCTTGCTACTCCGGCAACGGTTAAGCGAACTTATACGTATGAGTTAATTAAGTCATTTGCTCCGATTTCTGATGTTCAACTATTAGGTTCAACTAGATTGGTAGAAATGGCGGAAGAAAAGATGATTGGGGTGGATGTTGATCTCAAAGAGTTAAAAGATATTTTATCTCCTTGGCAAAATAAGGTAGATACGATTGTTCTTGGCTGTACTCATTTTCCATTTTTGAGAAATGAAATAAAAAAAGTACTCAATGGTAATGTGTTACTTATTGATTCAGGTGAAGCTATAGCAAGAAGAGTAAAGCAGTTACTAGGAGAACACGAAGAGGATAGGAGAGAGATGATAAAAGGAGAAGTTTATTGTAGTGCCCCAACAAAGAATGAAGAGGCACTAAATAAAACATTTCGAGAATTAGGGTTTAATTCTCTTCAATATTTGGATTACCCGAGGTTTTAGGATCATTAGCAATACGAACTTTTAGCGTACGCTGATCAAATTCGTTATTGTTTAAGTTTTCGATAACGTTATCCGCATCTTTACTTGCAACAACAACAAAACCAAAGCCTCTTCTTTTACCTGTTCGTTTGTCTTTCATCAGACGAACTGCAAATACGTCACCGAACTCAGCAAACAGATCTTTTACGTCTGACTCATTAGCGCGATAAGGTAAATTACCAACATAAAGGGTAGTACTTGCTTGATCTGTATTCTGATCTTCATCAGAAGAAATCTTGGTACTTGATTTAGTTGGAGACTTATTAATAGTTAATAATGTAAAACCTGTAATTACTGCGCCAAAAGCGAAAGCAAAAGCCGGAGATACAGCGATTGGTAATAAAGAAATTGCACCTGCACCTAGTGCAGCAATAGCAATGATAATAATATTTGAATTAGTAGATTTCATGATAAGTAAGGTCTAGTAAATAAATGGAAAATGATGAATTAACAATAAAATCACATCGATACTACTTATATTATTTATCAATTGCCAACTAATTAAGTCATTGTTCATTCTTGTAGGCATTTTGTGTGAAAAAAAGTGATCTGTGTAGAAAATAATCACTTAGAAAGGAATTATTAAAAAGTACTTGCGAAAGTGTTCTACCTCCCTATAATGCGCATCCATTCTCAAGGGAAAGCTGAAGTTAAGCATCTAGTGAGAATTTAGTTTTGAGTTATTTAAAATTATTTAAAATAACGCTTGACTTAACTGTCTAGCTCGATATTATACGCAGCCTGAAGCGACGAAGTGGTAACGCTAAGTCATTGAAAGACAACGCTCTTTAACAATTTAACCAAATCAATCTGTGTGGGCACTTGTGAGTTGATAATCACTATTTGCGAAAGCAAATAAAAAATCAATG
>JAAGZR010000624.1 GCA_024206155.1 Aliivibrio sp. | reverse complement strand
CTCAACGATGAGCGAGTGATTTAAGGAAGTATCTTATGAAAAGAACAAGAAAAGCCCAATTGCAACGTGCGCGAATTCAATATTGGAAAGACACTGCAAAAGATACGGCTAAAAAGTGGTAAAAATAGAAAACTCCTGACTGTCAGGAGTTTTTTGGTTTTAGGCCTTCAATTCACATCAGTGTTTCTTTAAGTTTGTTAATCAGAGTTTGATATCTCTGCGGCAAATCTCTATTTCTTTTTTGGACTAAAAACAAACTCTCATACACAGGATTTTTTGGTTTATGTATGTGCAGTTCGTGTTTATAAGGAAAGGCATCAATAGCGCTTTGTGGAAGCACGGTGAAGCCAATTCCTTGAGCTATAGGCAGTAAAATCTGGCTTAATTGATTAATGTAACTTGCAGTAGGAACATCATTAGCATTGCCTTTTTCTAGGGCTGCATCTTGGCAAAGATCAAAATAAAGTGACAGGTAATGCTCTGCATCAGGGTGCTTTATTAACCCTAATGCGGTTAACGTATCCCAAGTTATAGGTGTTTTTTTATAGTGTTTCGGTAACACTAGGCAGAGTGATTCTTTGGTGATCTCTTCACTACGAAATAGGTTCGGTGCTGGCTGGTGAGTCACTATCCCTATATCAATATTCCCTCGTTGAATGTCTTCTAATATCTTATTGTTTGGTGCAACCTCTACATGAGTTACTAAACTAGGATGTTTTTTTTGTAAGGCAATATATTCTGGATAGAGGGATAAAGCTAATGCTCCAGAGCAGGCGAATTTACATAATCCTTTGTATGGGTCATCAAAACTTAATGCTTCATTAAGGTTATCCGCATTGCGTTGTTGTTGTTTGGCATAACCATAGACTAGTCGGCCTTGCTCGGTGAGTTCGACACTTTTTCCTTCCCGCTTTAATAAATCATACCCACACGCCAGTTCTAATTTTTTAATGTGTTGACTGACTCCTGGTTGAGTCATAAAAAGTTTTTCAGCTGTGTGAGTAAAGTGTCCTACATCAACAAGAGTACAAAACGTATTGAGCCATAGAGGGTTAAGCATAGATCACCAAAATCAGTTGTTATCTTATGATGTTTCAATATAACAAAATATTATGATATTAAAAATAACTGATAATTTTATGTGTTTAGTAGACATAATATTCAAGTATTTAATCTGATTGATATTATACTCGTGAAAATTTTTTATAAGGAATAGAAATGGAATGTCCAAGCTGTGAAGAGCATATTGGTTGGGAGTGGGTGGAAGAAGAAGCCATTGAACCTAACGAGATTTTTGAGTGTCCTGAGTGCGAGGAGTCATTACGGTATTATATTGATGAAGGTACATATTTAGGTCCCCAACATAAAACTGTGGAAGTAATTGATTGAAGTCCTCATATAAATACACCGTAGCGGGATGTGCTGCTATTTTATTATGGAGCTTAATTGTTGGGCTTATCCGTAACGTAACTGAACAATTAGGCCCGATTGGTGGTGCTGCAATGATATACAGTGTTGGCTCACTGTTTTTGATTATAGTGGTTGGGTTGCCAAAACTACGTTTATTTTCAATTCGTTATTTATTAATTGGTGGTGGGTTGTTCGTCACTTATGAAATATGCCTATCGTTAGCGCTTGGGATGGCAAACAGCCGTAATCAAGCGGTTGAAATGAGTATTATTAACTATTTATGGCCTTCATTAACGGTTCTTTTTGCTGTGCTTTCTAGTAATAAGCCTGTAAGTAAGGTTATTTACCCTGCAATACTCTTGTCTTTTTTTGGGGTTGCATGGACATTGAGTGGGGATGAAGGCCTTTCTATTTCTCAACTAATGGCTAATGCAGCAACTAACCCTATTAGTTATTTATTGGCATTTACTGGGGCGTTTCTTTGGGCCATTTATTGTAATGTCACGAAAAAGCTAGCTAATGGTAAAAATGCAATTACTTGGTTTTTTATCGCAACGGCAGTATCGTTATGGTGTAAGTATGCCATCAGTGATGAAAGTTCAATCGTGATGACCAGTGATGCAGTAATCGATTTATTGCTGGCTGGAATAGTGATGGGTAGTGGCTATGCCTTATGGAATATCGGGATTATCGGTGGCAACATGGTACTATTAGCTACGTTCTCTTATTTTACACCGATCTTTTCAACGTTCTTTTCTGCGTGGATTTTAGCTGTTGAGCTAACCATGCAGTTTTGGCAAGGGGTTATAATGGTGACATTAGCCTCACTGACATGTTGGTGGTTTACTCGAGAAAAAGAGTAAATATCAATTATACATTGATGATCACAGTTATCTGTATGATTTATTGTTAATTGTAATAAATCATATTTATAGACTATGAGAACTATTTCCTCCTGATATAGTCTTATGAAGAGTGAATTTTAGGAGTAGATGATGGCGAATATAGTTGTATTGCATGGGTTATATATGCATGGCGTGGTAATGAAGCCTCTTGCTGACCGATTAAAAAAGAAAGGTCATACGGTACAAGTCATTAGCTATAATTCACTTCGTATTAATGAAATGGTCCTTTTCAAGCGCATTCACAGCTGTTTATCTGTATCTAAAAAAAATGTCGTTCTTGGGCATAGTTTAGGTGGCATTTTAGCCGTACATTTTGCTAACTATCATCAAGATATTAACACACCAATAGATTCCATTGTGACGATTGGCTCTCCGCTTCAAGGTGCTTCTATTGCTAAAGAACTTCAAAGTAAAAAATTGGGTTTTATATTAGGAAGCTCGAAGACACAAGGATTGGTCGATGTTGCTACATTAACCGCTAATTGTCCTATTGGTTCTATTGCAGGGACATTACCTATTGGTTTACGTCCGCCAATGATTCGAGATCATCAACCTTCAGATGGAACCGTGACGGTTCAAGAAACCCTACTTCCAGAGCTGACAGATCACTTGTGTTTAAACTATTCCCACACGAGTTTGCTTTATGCGACAGAAACAGCAAAGCAAGTGGATTACTTTATTGAGAATCATAAATTTAAAAAAGAAGATAAATCAGAGGTAGAGGTGGCATAAGAAAGTAGATAGTCCGTTATCTACTTCTATAATGTTCGATAAAGTATGGATTAATCCAATTCTTGATCTTCAAGTTGGCGTTCTTTGCGTAATCGAGCTTCTTCCATTACGGCGTTGATTTCAGCCATTAAGCCATCAACATCAGCATCTTTGCCATCATCAATAAATACACCACTAAGCTTTGTATTTGGTGTTAATTCACCACTTTCATACAGTGCCCACATTTCTTTTGCGTATTCAGAACCAAGAAGTTCTGGAGCATATTGACCGTAGTAAGTAGTCATGTTGTTTACGTCACGCTCAAGCATCCATTTTGCATTATTATTTGCCGAAGCATCTACCGCTTGAGGTAAATCGATAATTACAGGGCCGAGATGATCGACCAATACGTTAAATTCAGACAAATCCCCATGCACAATACCGGCACACAGCATACGAGTGACATATTGGATCATTAAATTATGATCTCGCATTGCTTGTTCTTTGGTTAAAGTTACGTCATTTAAACGAGGTGCGACAGAGCCTTCATCATCGGTAACTAACTCCATGAGTAATACACCATCAAAGCACCCATAAGGTGTTGGTACACGAACATCAGCTTCTGACAGCTTATATAACGCATCAATCTCTGCGTTTTGCCATACTTTCTCTTGTTCGTCACGGCCAAATTTAGAGCCTTTTTCCATCGCACGGGCACGACGGCTATTTTTTACTTTTCGCCCCTCACGATATGCTACCGCTTGTTTAAAGCTACGTTGTTCGATCTCTTTGTAAACTTTGGCACACTGAATATTATCGCCACTACGTACAATGTAGACCGAGGCTTCTTTACCGCTCATTAATTGGGTTAGAACTTCATCTATTAAACCATCTTCAACTAATGGTAGTAATCTGTTTGGTATTTTCATTGCACCTCATATGAGCGTAGATAGACGTCGTAAAGAGTGACGTATTTTTGAGCTGTGTATTAATTTATGTAGGGCATTATGCCTATATTTTTCTTGGTCACAAGTTTTGATGATCAGTTATTTCTGTCTTGTTTGTGATCATGCTGTGATTTCTTTTTGTTTTGCCATAATTTATAGACTATGGATTCGATCTAACACAAGTTTTTAGCCAATCATTTCTGATATGTTTTTATCTCTTTCGTCATCGCATTGCTTAATTTTCTTTAAAATAAGAGTGGAGCTATAACGGTGTGTTAAATAGACATAAGGCAGTAAGAAGATGGATATTTTATTATTAAGTAATGGCAAGATTGCAGGTAACAATTTTGTAATGGAATTTGCAAGTGAAGCGATTGTTGAGCAAATTCAACGAACAAAAGCTAAGAATCTGGTGCTTATTCCTTATGCGGTTATTCGCTCTAGCCATGATGATCGTGTTGCCTTGGTTCAACAAACCTTTGATCATCTTGGGTTAGATTGTAAAGTTACCGGCCTACATCGCTCAGAAGACCCTGTAAAAACTATTCAAGAAGTGGATGGTATTTTGGTTAGTGGCGGTAATACCTGGGTGTTAAATAAAACATTGCATGATTTAGGCTTAGTTGGTCCTATTCGTAAAGCGGTATTAGACAATGGAATTCCATATATAGGTTGGAGTGCTGGTACGAACATCGGTTGTCCAACCATTCGCACCACCAATGATATGCCTATTATTACGGGTGCAATTCTGCCTTCGTTAAATCTGGTACCATTCCAAATCAATCCGCATTATCTAGAAGCATCCGTTGAAGGTCATTTTGGTGAAACGCGTGATGAGCGCATTCAAGAGTTTTTAGATGTGAATAAACATGAGCCAGTGGTAGGGATTCCTGAAGGCGCATGGTTGCATGTTCTTGATGGTAAGTTGAGCTACCATACAGCCAATGAGAAACCACTTAAGTTGTTCTCTCACGGTAAAGCCCCTGTTTATTATACTGCTGAAGACGATGTACAGTTCTTAATGGAACATAGTTGCTAAGTAATGAGCTTATAGAGTGATAAATTAAGAGAGGCCAAGTTATCAAATAACTTGGCCTTTTATTTTTTAGTTATCACTGAGACTTGAAAGCACCACATCGACCGCTTCTAATGCACCTTCTAAATAGCCACCATTTTCTAGTGCGGCTTCTGTTCCTGCAAAATACCAATGAAATTTATTCAACGCTTTTGCTGATGCCGGTAATCCATAGTGAGGGTGAGTGCTAGAAGCTTGGTGATCAGCTTCTGTTGCTGTTAATGCTTCTTGGCTCCAATCTAACAGTTTTATATCAATAGGAGAGTTCGCTTTCTCACCAAAGATCCTCGTTAGTTGCTCAATGGCTGCTTGTTTGATTAATGCCTCACCTGCTTTTGCACGAGTCGCAGCATCAATGCCGACAAAGCCAAATAAAGCACCAACGCCATCAAAGGTACTTGCATCATGGATTTCAACCAAAGGACCAACACTGCTGCTTGCAGAGCCTGATAACCCTTCTTCGCGCCAGAAAGGAGATTTATAGATAGCAAAGAACTTTGCGTTTGCAGCCATCCAAGTGGTGGTTGCAGAAAAACGCTGTGTTAACTCATAAGGTAACGCTGGAGTAAAAGAAATACTTTCAGCTAATAAGCGCAAAGGCAGTGCAAAAATGACCTGTTCAGCTTCAATGCTTTTCACTTTACTACTGTGATTTATCGTGACGGTAGTTTGACCATGATCATGATATTCAACATGGGTTACTTTACTATTAAGTTGGACTTTATGACTTGGGAGTGCCGCCAGTAAGGTATCTACCAAGCATTGCATTCCCCCTGCAATTCTCATTGACGTTGGCGATTGCTCAAACCCTGATTCATAACGAATAGGTGCGCTGTTTGGCTGATTTTCTAATAAATAAGCACCTTTTGAGTACTGTGGAAAAATAGGCAACATTAAATCATCAATCAATTGAGTGATGCGCGGGTGCATTTGCGGCCAAAACCAAGAAGGCCCCATATCTACCGTATTGAGGGGGGAGGTTGGTGACTCTAAATTATTAATAGATAAAGATATAATGCGGCCACCGATACGCTCTCTTGCATCAAGCAATAAATAATCTTCTCCCATTTGTTCAAGTCGATATGCCGTGTATAACCCACTAAGACCTGCGCCAACAATAAGGTGTTTGGTTTTCATTATTCGTCTCCTACGCTTGTCGCTGATGTAAGTGGTGACCTGTTTTTATCCATACGAAACACTCTGTTTGAGTAGTCGTAGCCTGTAATGAATCTCCGATAGGTAGACGTAACCAATCAAATTTTTGATAGCTAATGCCTTGATGAGTAAATTCGCCCTCTACGACAAGAATTTCTATTCCACCGTGGTTTTCTAGCTCAATAATTTGGTCCTCTTTCCATTTTTCAAGGCGAACGGTCTCTTGCTTAAAGTGATGTAGTGGCTGAAATAATACCCCTAGGCGATTATCGTCTTTAACAAACTCTTGTTCTTGAGTTTTGATATGTACTGGTGTGGTATCCCCTTCTTGATATTGGCCTAGCTTTACTAAAATCATACAGCCATATTTTACTATTGGCGCGTGAGACGTGCCGATAGGGTTGCGCATATAAGTGCCAACAGGATACCTGCCATGTTCGTCAGCAAATATCCCCTCAAGTACTAAGAACTCTTCACCGCCAGTATGAACGTGTGATGAGAAATAGCTGTTTGGTTCGTAATTTACCAAGGTTGTTGCGGTTGCAATTTCGCCGCCATCACGCTCTAACATTTTTCGTGATACTTCTTTAATAGGTGATAGGACCCATGTTGATTCCGTGAAAAAAGCATTCGCTTGTAGCGATAAGTCAGTATGTAATTTCATGATAAACCTGCGTGAATGGCGAGTAATAAAGCCTATTGTGTAATGTTTATCTAGGTGTAACAAATCAGAACTTCTATACTATTGATAAAGTTTTTCTTTAGTGGTTTGTGGTGGTGGAAAAATAATATTATGAAAATTAACCATTTAAATGGGTTGAGAGCCTTTGAGGCGGCGGCAAGGCATTTGAGTTTTTCTTTAGCGGCAAAAGAGTTGAATGTCACTCCTGCTGCAATAGGGCAGCAAGTGAAATTACTGGAAGAATGGCTTGGTGTCTCTCTGTTTGAACGGCGATCCTCTGGTGCTTCTCGTTTAGTGTTAACGAAGGAAGCACTTCAAGGCTTACCTGATATTACGCGTGGATTTGATGCTTTATCACAAGGGCTTAGTCAGTTAAAACCGATAGAGGTTAACCCTATTTTAACGGTTGCCGTTAGCCCTGCCTTTGCTGCTAAATGGCTATTAATGCGTATTGATGACTTTCAAACATCACACCCTGAATGGGATCTCCGGTTAGATACCAATATTCGAACGCTTGATTACCTTGCTGAGAGCATTGATATTGGCGTCCGATATGGAAAAGGGAATTGGGAAGGGTTAGAAAAATCATTACTAATGACGGAATCTGTCTTTCCTGTTTGCTCACCTGATTTAGTAAAGAAGGGGCTGTTTAGTTTAGATAACCTTACCGATTTTCCTTTATTACATGATCTGTCTTTACCCAAAGAGAGTGGGTTTCCTTCTTGGTCGAGTTGGGCGAAGCAGAATAATGTTCATGATATAAATGCAGAAAAAGGGTTGAAAATTAATAATTCGGCGTCTGTTATTCAAGCGGCGATTAGTGGCCAAGGCGTGGCATTAGGCCGAAGTGTATTAGTGCAAGAGGATTTAGATTGTGCCCGATTGGTTAAGCCATTTCCTGATTTGAAATGTCATATCGAATTGGCGTATTACATTGTCTGGAAGCCAAATGGACTTGAACATGAAAAAATCAAGGCGTTTAAAGATTGGTTGCAGTATCTACAATGAAAAAGAATAAAACCAAAGTAAGGACATGTAGAGTTAGATCAAACCAAACGAAGATAAAATGAAGATCCCAAGTGTACAAGTGCCTAAGGATGCTACTGTCGTTTGAGCTATGATGTTTGCAGCCAGTATAGCATTACCACCCATTGCGCGTGCCATTACGTAACTTGCAGCAGCGGTTGGTGCCGCACTCATAAAGAATAAAAGTCCTAAATCTAGTCCTCTAAAGCCTAACAATATACCTCCAATGGTTATAAACACTGGACTTAATATTAGTTTGTAACTAGTAGCAAACCATGTAGCTAGATTATCTTTTTTCATTGAAGGTAGGTTGAGTGATCCTCCTGCGCATAATAGTGCTAATGGTAAGGTCATATTAGCGAAATATTGTCCCGCTTGAGTAATAATTTTAGGAATTGGGGCAGAGAGAGAAGAACAAGCTATCCCTAATATAATTGAAATGATTAATGGATTCTTAGTCAGTGTTTTTACTATTACGCCAAATGCTTGTTTGTCATTATCATCTTTCGGAGTTAGTGCGATCACAGCTTGAATGTTATATAAAATGGTTGTGGCTGCAACATAAATAGCTGCCAATGCAACGCCTGCGTTTCCATAAGCATTGGCCACATAAGCCAAAGCAATGATTGCCGTGTTGGATCTAAATCCCCCTTGAATGATGACACCGTGATCTTGTTTATTTTTAAAGGTAAACCGAGTGGAGTAAATAGTAAAAAGAAAGAAAAGGAAGTTAGCGATAAGTCCGTAAATAATTAAATGACTGCTAGATGTGAAATCATGGTTAGCATTTACGATACTTAAAAAAAGCATTGCAGGTAATGTGACTTGGAAAACAAGTTTAGAAGCAACTTCAATAAAGTTATCATTGATTAGACGAGTGCGTTTAAGTAAAACGCCCAAAAATAGCATTAAGCAGATCGGGCCAGTAATTGAAGCGGAGAACAGCAATTGAGTAATGAAATTATCCATTGTGATTTTCTTATAAGTCTTCCCTATGTAGGTGCCTATTTTACACAATAAACTAAATTACAGTTATGGATTGATGCATATAGCATTAATGTTATTCAATTAAATTCGTAGTAATAGAACAAGCCTCTAATGGTTAGAGACTTTTATTTGATATAGACAATATAAAAAGGTTTAAATCTTTGCAATGCTTTCGAGTTGTAGAACCGGTGCGGCATCAATGTCTTCTGCATTCATCATAGAAGATACACGCTGCATTGAAGATAATAGCAAGCTTTGTTCCCATGGCTCTAACTTGTGGAATTTGTT
>JAAGZR010000094.1 GCA_024206155.1 Aliivibrio sp. | reverse complement strand
TTATATCCAGATCCGAGTTGATATCCTAGTGGCTGACAATCGAGAGCTGCCTAACTTAGAGCATCACAATCCACAAATTAGAAATGCCTTAGTTGAGGTTCTAGGTCAACAACCAGAGCAACGAATTAAATCATTGGCTGGTAGGGAAGAAATTAGAAAAGAATGCTTAACGGCAATCAATGAACTTTTACTGGCCGAGACAGGAAAAACGCTCGCGGTAGATTTACTGTTTACTAAATATATTTATCAGTAACAGCGATACTATCGTAATATTTATATCAAAATAAAAATGAGCAAGGCACCAAGTGTCTTGCTCATTTTTTTATTCTCTTTATTTCTTTCTATGCATTTTTCAGCTTACTGTCTATTGCCGCTATCACACAGCCAGTAACCAAGCCAGCAAGGTGCGCCGTATTCGCAATGGCCATAAAAGGTTGAGCATAACCTAGAATTATCCATGCCAACATAAAGCCAACAATCGGTTTAGAGACAGAAATCCCTCTCTCTGGAGCTAACCAACCAATAAACCAAGAATAGCCTAGCAATGCGTATACTACGCCTGATAACCCACCAAAGTTTGCCCCTTCTATCCAATACTGCCCTAATCCTGAAAATAAGGCTGAGAATAAAAACAGTTGAACTAACTTGGCTCGCCCCAAACGTAATTCAATGTCTCCACCCAACTGCCACCACCACAGTAAATTAAAGATGATATGCATTGCAGAGAAATGCAGTAATGCATGAGAAAACCAGCGCCATACTTCCATGCTTTGCTCCTGACTTGCAGGAAAATGCAGCGCTTGAAAAATCGAATTATTCCAACCTAGCTGCTGCAGTGCAAAAATAACAATACAAACAGCCATGATGAATAAAGTAAAGAATCCCGCTTTTGCTTTAATCATCTTCATTAGATCTGGTGAACCATAAGCAAACTTTGCTGTTCGTGTATCAGCCATATCCCAAGAGGCAGACTGATATTTTGTATTATTAGGATCACTTAAAAAAGCCTGAAGTTCCGACTCAACTTCCAGTAGATAAGCATCATCAGATACCACCCATAACGCAAACTGACCATCTCCTTCTGGCATCATACGAATATCGATATGCCTCGATGCCATATAATCAATAAACGCCTGCCCTGCTCTTGGATTGGATAATGCGATTAATCTCTGCATATAATTTTATTTCTCCACAGGTAACCCTGCTTTATGCCAGCCTTCAAAACCACCATCAACACTATAAACCTCATCATAACCTTGGTTTAGTAAGTATTGAGCAGCACCTTGACTGCTGTGTCCGTGATAACACATCACTAATACTGGTTGTTCAAAATCCACTGTATTCATTAACTCAACAATGGTGTCATTAGTTAAATGAAATGCACCATCGACGTGCGAGCGGGAAAAAGATTGGGGATCTCGAATATCGACGATCACCGCATTAAGATCTTTATTTTGTAGTTTATGTTGAGCATCGACTACTGAGATATGTTGAAACTGTTCCATTTTGACTTCCACTCTCTATTTTTTCTTTATTGTACCTCTGATTAACCACAAGAAAAACACAGAGTACGTAAGGATAAAAACAACTTATGCACAAAGTTATTATCCACACATTTTTATGACCAAACAAAATCTGCTCATTTTTCACCCACCTGTGGAAAACCTTGTGGATTGCGTTGATAAAGTGGTTTAAATAAAATAGATCCACTACATGTAGTAAGGATCCTTTTTAATGTGTGGATAGTAGTTCTTATCTTAATCCTTTATTTTATCTCGCTTTCTAAACCATATTGCAAGATCTAAACAGCTAACTCCCTAGTTATACACAAGATAAATAATCAGTTTAAACTATAAAAATAGCTCAAACTCACAGGGATTAAAAACAAAAAAGGCTGATCCCCAAAGAGATCAGCCTTCTATTTGATTCTTATTCTATGCTTATTAACTAAAGAACATCACCAACCGCGTCTTTTAGTTTTTTCATCGCATTTTTTTCAAGTTGACGGATACGTTCAGCAGAAACTTGGTAAGTATCAGCCAATTCTTGTAATGTCACTTTCTCATCAGCTAACCAACGAGATTGCACGATATGTTGACTGCGATCGTCTAATGTTGCAATGGCATTTGCTAAACGATTATTGGTGTAATCTTCCCAATTATCTTCTTCTAAAGAATAAGCCACGTCAGATTGTTTATCTTCTAAGTAATAAACAGGAGCCGTGAAAGCCATATCACGGTCATCATCTTCTGCTGGTGCCTCAAACGTTGAATCTTGCGCTGCAAGTCGAGACTCCATTTCTCTCACTTCAGAAGGAGATACTCCAAGATCTTTTGCAACCGCTTCAACTTCACCGTTATTAAACCAGCCAAGGCGTTTTTTATTCTTTCTTAAGTTAAAAAACAGTTTACGCTGCGCTTTAGTCGTTGCTACTTTCACAATACGCCAGTTTCTTAGTACGTATTCATGAATTTCAGCTTTAATCCAATGCACAGCAAAGGAAACCAAACGAACACCCACTTCAGGGTTGAAACGTTTTACTGCTTTCATAAGACCGACATTACCTTCTTGGATAAGATCCGCTAAAGGCAAGCCATAACCAGAATAACCACGAGCAACATGCACGACGAAACGAAGATGAGATAAAATAAGCTCTTTCGCTGCTTCTATTTCTTCTTTGTAGTGTAAACGCTCGGCCAGTTCACGCTCTTCTGTCACTGTTAGCATCGGATAACTATTAACAGAACGCAGATAACTATCAATGCTATCTTGTGAAACGGCTGCCATTGAATACATCTCTTTCGACATTCAAATCCCCATTTATTTCTTGGTATTACTTAACTTAACCTTGCAATAATGTACTTAAAATAAGCAGACTGCAAGTGAAAGGCGAAGAATTATCCACACTTTATGGACTCACTTCTGTTAACTAAGTTCACTTTTTAACAAAAAAAACACAAAAAAACCGCTAATTCAAAGAATTAACGGTTTCATAAGATCCTGATCAGATAAATGATCGTTCTAGGCTATTTGTACATATAAACGCTATACCGGCTCAATTTCTTTTAAATGACGCAATACTGAAATACGCGCAGCAAATAAACCTAAAAAGGACGATAACATCAGTAATAACAAACTTTCATCCCATGTCAGTCCAACTAATCTAAATACGCTTTCATATAATACCGCAACATTATCTACAGCCCCATTCAGCGTAACGGTAATGATGGCAGTAAATAGCCAAGCAATAAATCCACCCAATAATCCAAACCACATACCCGTATATAAATATGGACGTAAGATAAAAGTATTGGTAGCACCAACCAATTTCATTACTTGGATTTCATCTTTCTGCTCTAGCACATTAAAACGCAGCGTATTACCCACAATCAAGAAAACAGCAACAAACATAAGGATAGCAAGTGTTGTTGCAACGACTACAGCGACATGCTTAATTGCCTCTAATCGAACTAGCCAATCATCATCTAAACGTACTTCATTCACATACGACTGTTGCTTAAGACGATTCACCAATTGATTTACTTTATCCTTATCTTGCCAATCACTCTTAGGAGAGACAATTAACACTGCAGGGAGTGGATTACTATCAAGTAAAGTAAGAGCTTGCTCAAAACCCGATTGCTCACTGAGTTCTTTTAACCCCTCTTGTGGAGAGATGTAGTTAACCGCCTCAACTTCTTTCCAGCCTTCAAGCTCACTTTTTAAATCTTGAACTTTTGACTCAGCAACTTCTTGTTGTAAATACAAACTGACTTGTGAAGGCGCTTGCCATTTAGAAGCGACTATCGTTAAGTTTTTACCGACTAAATACATACTAGATGGTAATGTCAATGACATTGCTATCACAGCAAGCGTTAATAAATTACCTAAAGGGCGACGTAATAACTCTTGAAAAGAAAGTTTAGCTTGTTTTTTATGTGTCGCCCAAAAACCATCATTAGATGCTCCTTGGGTGTTTTTAGGTTTATGTTTAGCCATGATCTGCTACCTCACGCAAACAACCTTGATGTAAATCGAAACGACGATATTTATTACCACCAATAAGAGATAAATCGTGAGATGCCATTAATACGCTGACACCAACACGGTTAAACTCTGCAAACAAGTTAAATACTTGTCGAGACAACTGAGGGTCTAAATTACCTGTTGGCTCATCTGCCAAAAGTAGCATTGGTTTATTTACTACGGCTCTAGCGATACCTACGCGTTGCTGCTCACCACCCGATAATTGCATCGGGTAACTTTTGGCTTTGTCTAACAAGCCTGTTTTATCCAACGCAGCAGAAACTCGACGTTTAATGTCATTTTCACGCACTGACTCCACGCGCATTGGTAACGCTACGTTGTCAAAGATCGTTCTATTCATCAATAATTTATGATCTTGGAATACAATACCAATATTACGACGTAAAAAAGGAATGTCTTGATTTGAAATTTTAGTAATGTCATGGCCATTAAATAAAATTTTGCCATCACTTGGACGCTCAATAGCACAGATCAATTTCAGCAAGGTACTTTTACCCGCACCAGAATGACCACTTAAAAAAGCCATTTCACCTCGATTAAGATGAAAGTTTACTTTTTGTAATGCTGGACGACCGCCACGGTAGGCTTTCGACACTTGCTGAAATCGAATCACGCGTTATTCCTCACGACTAAATAATGCATCAATAAAATCTTGCGCCACAAATGGGCGTAAATCATCAATTCCTTCCCCAACACCGATATAACGAATTGGGATTTGAAATTGGTCAGCAATAGAGAAAATAACTCCACCTTTGGCTGTACCATCTAATTTCGTCAATGTAATCCCCGTAACTGGCGCAACATCGCTGAATAGTTTGGCTTGGCTAATGGCATTTTGCCCAGTACCGGCATCAAGCGTTAACATCACTTCATGTGGTGCCGTTGGGTCTATCTTCTGCATTACTCTCACAATTTTACGCAATTCTTCCATTAAATTGCTCTTATTTTGGAGACGACCTGCAGTATCAGCAATCACCACATCCACCTTACGTGCTTTTGCTGCTTCAATCGCATCATAAATAACTGACGCACTATCCGCTCCAGTGTGTTGTGCGATTACAGGTACATCGTTACGTTGGCCCCATACTTGAAGCTGTTCAACCGCCGCAGCACGGAACGTATCGCCAGCGGCTAAAATCACTGACTTACCTTCACTTTGGAACTGTTTTGCTAGCTTACCAATAGTCGTTGTTTTACCAACACCATTTACACCCACCATTAAAATAACATGTGGCATATTTTTCTCATTAATTTCTAATGGTTGTTCCACTTTCGCTAGAATTTCTGACATTTCTTCTTTTAATAAGCCATATAGCGCTTCACCATCTTTCAGGTCTCGCTTACTGGCTTTCTCAGTTAAACTGTCAATGATCTTAACTGTTGTATCCATTCCTACATCAGCAATCAGTAGCTGTTCTTCTAACTCTTCAAACAGCTCTTCATCTATTTTTTTACCGCTGAATAACCCAAAGAAACCCGCACCAATATTCTCTTTTGTACGTTGTAAGCTACGCTTTAAACGAGCAAAGAAACTTTCTGTTGGTTTTTCTTGAACTTCCTCCACGGTCACTTCAACTGCAGGCTCTGGATTTACCAGCTCCATTTCTGTAATTAGTGACTCTGTTGCACTCTTTTCGCTTTCTTCAACTGAAGCTTTGTTTTCTTCTTTATTTTCTTCAACTGAAAGCGCTTCAGTCTCTTTAGACTGTTCAAGTTGTGCGTCTTCCACTACACTCTTAACAATACTGTCTTCTTGAGACGGTGTTTGAGATAAAGTATCAGTGCCTTCTTCTGCTGATTGTTGTTCTACTGTTGGTTGTTCGGCTTTTTCTTCATCACCAAAACCTAACCAAGACAATAATCCGCGTTTCTTTTTGCCTGTCATTGGGAAATCCTAGAATTAAATTGGTACAATTTTCTCGTATACTATCACTTTCTGAGCGGTCACAATATCTATGCTTAAACGTAAACAACACTCATCTCGCACTTCTGGCACAAATGGTCGCTCTGGAAGCATTCGTATTATCAGCGGACGCTGGCGTGGACGCAAACTTCCGGTGCATGATGCTGAAGGATTAAGACCAACAACAGATCGAGTAAAAGAGACAGTTTTTAATTGGTTAGCTCCTGATATTCCTCGCGCTCGTTGTTTAGACCTATTTTCTGGCAGTGGCGGTTTAGGCTTTGAAGCCGCTTCTCGTGGTGCAGAATCCGTAGTCATGCTTGAACTAAATAAACAAGCTTACTCCCAATTAAAACAGAACGCGGAAAGTTTAAAAGCCGATAATATCGAGATTCATCATACCGATGCTCTCACTTTTTTAGATAAAACGGCAACACCCTTTGATGTGATTTTTATCGATCCTCCTTTTAGAAAAGATTTATTAGAAGCAACGTTAACAAAATTAGAAAATAATGGATGGTTAGCGAAAAACGCCATGATATATATTGAAGCAGAAAAAGAACTCAGTGCCTTGCCGGTTCCAGCTCATTGGCATTTACATCGTGATAAAACCGCAGGGCAAGTTACCTTTAAATTATATGAGAGAGAAGAATAGATGAAAGGATTGATCATTCTAGCCAAAATCGCTATTGGGTTTGTTTGGCTAATGCTATTACTTAACTTATTTATGCCCTTTCCAGGAACTGGCGCGATTGCGCTTTACATTCTGACTGCGTTTTTATTTATGATGCACGGATTACAAATGCTAATTTTCATCGGCGCATTTGGGGATAAAATATCAATGAGCCGATGGGAGAAGTGGTCTATTCTTATCTTTGGTGTCTTTGCCTTACTGGATATCAGAAAAAAACACATGATGGATAAATAATTTATCATTCATTAAAGGAGCACATGTTGCTCCTTTTTTACGCATTAATGCCATGCTTCTCCCCCATCTCAAATAAATATATATCTTATGCACAACAATTAGTTGGCTCCGCTCCAAATAATTCATTAACTCTTTTTGACCGTGGTTTTATGTCCGCTGAACTTTTTGAATCATGGCGTAATGCTGGAAAAAATACTCATTGGTTAACTCCAATAAAAAGT
>JAAGZR010000623.1 GCA_024206155.1 Aliivibrio sp. | reverse complement strand
TTGCTTCTGACTATTTCGACCTGTCAATTCTTTGTGAATCTTACGTTCAATCAAGTCAAGCTTTGTACGATAGTTAGACAAAGATAAGACAAAACATCCATACTTCCAACCTTTTTTTAAAAAAATATTTAGTTGTTCTCCTTCAACTTTCAGATAGTAGTTTCCTCCTCTCATCGTGTTGAGTATCTGAACGTGACCTGTCCTTTTGTCTTTTATAATCTTCACTCCGTGACCTAACTGAGAAGCATACTCTCTGCTATCCATCGAGATAGCTAATCTATCTTGCTCTGCTTGGTCGTATACTTCAGACAGGCGATACATTACACACTTACTTTTTGCATTGTTTTTACTGTGGCAATATAATCCCTATCGTTGTTCTCAATCTTCTTTCTGACTTGAGCTATTCCGTGATGTATACTTGAGTGTGGTATATAGTATCCATTCTGTGCCATATACTCCTGAATGTACACCAATCTCATCGGTCTCTCTGAGCACAGGTAGTATAGCAAGTGTCTTGCATCTACGCAGTCTCTACGTTTAGTCTTGGTAAACAATGTCTCTTCCTCTATTCCGTAGAGGTCACATACCTCCTCTACGAACTTTTTAAAAATCTTCTCTTTCATCTTTGATTTGTTTTTCTGATTTAACTTTTAATTTTAACTCGTACCATTCCTGTTCTGATTGGTACATCTCCTGATGGATGCTATCATCACTATTTAAGTTGATGTCATCCAATAATTTTTTAGTAGCTCCCATTACTTTATCTTATTAAATTCATCTATTGGAATCTGAATAACATCCCCGACAATCTTGTGTCCTGTAAGCAGTGATACACCCACGTTCAATGGTAGTTTATTAATTAATCCCTCTTCATTTACAACAAGAACCGAGTCTTCTAATGTGTAAACAAATTCAATGTAGCCACCTACTAAATCTTGCATATCCTTCAACGTGTCTATGCATACGTTTGGAAGTATCTCTCCACTTGATTTTATTAACCTTGCCATTTTATTTAATTTAAGATTGTGTCTTTGAAGACACTAAGTTGTTAATTAAATTTATTAGATAGTCTGAGAAAACAATTGCCTCAACTTCGTCTAATACTTTACTGCTGAATGTTACTTCTTTTGGAAGATTTTCTTTTTGCTTGTTGTTGTAATAGAAACTTGCATCAGATAACATCTGTACGTAGAACTCATCTGCATACATTATAACATCTGTACATAGCTCGTGTAACTCTTCCTGATTTTTAACCACATCTTTCTTTGTGATTAACCCTGTTTCTTTGAATGCCTCTAAGGTACTCAAGACTTGCTTGTTTTTTGTTGTTGCCATTTGATTTGTTATTTAATTGTATTAATAATAGACAAATATAGTGAATAAATTAGACTTCGCCAAATTTAATATCATTATATTTTACGTACACATATCCTCTGTGTACTATCTTCTTTGCTTTGTTGTACCAACCTCTAAGCTTGGTCTCCTGTTGTGGTATAAACCCAACCTCAATACATATCTTAAGGTTAAGTTTAAGTGCTTCCTGAATTTCATCCATTGATTCAAGAAGACTTTCGCTATCGTCATCGTGTACTGCAAAAAGTTCATTCGCAAGCCATAGCTCTTCTATTTGTTTGATACCATTCTTGCATTGGTCTGTGACATCCATCCAAACAAAGTTGTCATATGTTACGTGTATTCCCATTTTTTTTTAATTTATTTGTTAACTTCTTTATTAATCTTTTTCTTCTCATCCTGAAGTATCTGTCGACCACATCGGATATTTCCTTTTGTCTTTCAGGAGAAAGCTTTACATCTTTCAGGCTCATATCTTACTTGTGTTCCCGAAGTCTATATACGACTGATGCTCTGCTTCAAGTGTCTCCTTGATTATCTTCTCGACCTGTGTCCAAACGTAATCACTGAAGTCTTCTCCATTTGCGTTTTTTAGTCTTCGTGTGTTAGCAATAGACATCAACATCAACTGCCTTGATTCAGGAGTAATCTTATCGACTTCATTCCTGAGCTTGTTTAGT
>JAAGZR010000622.1 GCA_024206155.1 Aliivibrio sp. | reverse complement strand
TTTTTTAATATTACTCAATGGTTTATCGGCACCTTCGATTTTAACCACCTTGTTTAGCTCTGTGAGCGACAGATTATTTTTTCTAAATACTTGATACAGCGTATCACCCGCTTGAATTTGATAATCATGCCACTTTGCAGAAGTTTGAGTTGATTGCGAGGCTTTAACTTCCGCTATTGTTTTTGCTGGCTCTGCTTCTATTTTCTCTTTTTCGACTTCATAAGCAGAAGGCGTATTACGAAGTACTGCTTCTTGCTCACTCAAACCTTTTAAATTTAAGCTGACACTTTGCCTTTGCATTTCAGGTGCAGGGATCATCGTAGGCTGAATGCTCTCAACCTCTTCTTCTGCACCGCTTGGCAATAGAATTAAAACAAAAGTAACTGGAACTAAAATGCGTAGTGCTTTTTGATGAAATAGAGGTAAGCGCTGCCAATAAGGTAAAACTTTTTCTGTAAGAGGCCCACACTTATCCTTTAAGTTAGCCAGTCGCTCAGAAAAATCTGGGCGCTTTATATTCATTTTTTTCTTTTTATTCATGCCATCGCCTCATGCGAAACTGGTGAGCTCACGTTTTATTCTAATATCAGAGCGCAAAGAAGTACAAAAGTTTACCTTAAGCTTAGATCTCTGTATCCTTTAGTCTTTCGTTTATACAATATAAAGAAAGAGAGACAGCATGTCTGAAGTAAAATTAGAAACAGTAGAGCAAAGAGCAAGCTACGGTATTGGTCTTCAAATGGGTCAACAACTTGCACAATCTGGTCTTGAAGGCCTAAACGTTGCAGCTATCGCTAAAGGTATCGCTACTTCATTAACTGGCGACATGCCAGAAATCGAAGTTGACGCGATCAACGAAGCACTTCAAGCACTTCACATGCGCGCTGAAGAAGCTCGAGCTGAAACATCTAAAGCTGCCGCTGCTGATGGCGAAGCTTTCCTAGCTGATAACGCTCTTCGTTCAGAAGTAACTGTACTTGAGTCTGGTCTTCAATATGAAGTACTAACTGTAGGTACTGGTGAGATTCCAACGTCTGATAAAACAGTACGTGTTCATTACCACGGTATGTTAACTGACGGTACAGTATTTGATAGCTCTGTAGAGCGTGGGCAACCTGCTGAATTCCCAGTAACTGGCGTTATCGCAGGTTGGGTTGAAGCGCTTCAGCTAATGCCTGTAGGTTCTAAGTGGAAACTTTCTATTCCACAAAACCTTGCATACGGTGAGCGTGGCGCTGGCGCTGCAATCCCTCCATATGCAGCACTAGTATTCGAAGTAGAACTACTAGACATCATCTAATCTTTCTCAAAAAAGATTAAAAATAAAACTAAAAAGCGATGACTATATGCATCGCTTTTTTTTATGTCATACTCTAATTAAATGTTATGAAAACAAACCAATAATGCTAAAAGGATATGACGATGAAAAAAACGTTAATTTTATCAACTCTTGCACTTTCTCTTACTATCGCAGCCCCTGCTAATGCCTTTTTTTCGAGCCTTTTTGGTGGTAATGAGGAAACAAAGACAGAGCACGTCACCGCATCTAATCCTCTTGTCGAAATGCTTACCAATAAACTTGGGATCTCAGCAGAGCAAGCCGCTGGTGGTGCTGGCGCATTATTAGCAATGGCAGGACATGACCTATCAAGCACAG
>JAAGZR010000621.1 GCA_024206155.1 Aliivibrio sp. | reverse complement strand
TAGAAAAGTAGCGCGATTATCCCACCAATGGTCGTTGCGGCAAAAAAGGCCGTATTTCCCATACGAGATCGAGTCATGACTAATGCGATAACCATAATGATAAGACATAAGCGGATGTACATTTTTCGGCTGAGGATACCCTCTAGAATTCGTTTAATAAATATAAATCGTGAGTTAGATGGACTGGTGTGTAGATGAGCGACAATTAAACCAATTCCCATGCAAAGGGTCATCATAAGGTAGTTAGCTAAATGATTTTTATAGACAAATGAACCCGTTGCTATCCCTTTTTCTGAAAAACCAAAAATTGGGCTCTCTGTGATATTGAGCAGTACCATCATAGCAGCGTAAAAGGCTTGTATCGTTCCACTGATCACGATGATTAATACCACTTGTTTAATGCGCTTACTGGAATTAATTAAAAATATGGCATTGAAGATCAGCAGAGTATAAGCCAGACCTCTTAAAAAGGACGTCAATGTCATGCGTGAATCAAGAGAAATAAACCCTTCTGGTGCACCAACAAGCTGGTATATCTCAGCGCTTTTACTAGATAAAAAAGAGAGCGGCCCCCAAGAAAGAGGAAGGGTTTGGAAAAGCACCCAAAGTTGAAATAAAGCTAGGCCACATAGTAGGTATTTATAGTGTTTTATTTGCGTGGAGGGTAACTGGCCACGATAGGCGATGATGAGACTTATAGATTGTAGAGCGATCCATATTTCCACAATTGCCCAGGCCCAATCTCTATTGCTACCGAGTGGAATAGGCAACCAAACAATTAGGGCAAGCAGTGAATAAAATGAATATTTTTCTAGGGTAGTCATGCTGTAACTCATCAAAATAGAACAATAAAAAACCCAACAGATGCTGGGTTCTCATGAGATAACGTTAAAAATAGTAGGGTGTTAAGCATCCATAACGATAAGTTTAGCTTGGTGAAATAGCACCAGTGCCACCACCGCCTTGACCGCCAACAGAAGGGGGAGATGGTGGAGCAACAGAAGTATTAGTGGGCGTACCCGCTGCCGATGCTTCTGCGATTTGTGTTGGATCGACACCTGCTAGCAATGCAGCAGAGGTAATGTCTTCGTTGCTTACTCCAGCATCTCGAGCAACCTGTGCTATCTCTGTTGCTTTGTCTGGAGCTGCTGCCATTGCTGCTGTAATTGCGTTTTGCGGATCTACACCTTGCTTATTAAGCAGTATAGATAAAATGTTTGGAGCAACCTGAGGGTTAGATTGTAAAATATTTTGGTATGTTTGTTCACTTGGGGTATTGCCCAATTGTGAGTCTATGGCATCTCGTTGCTCTGGGCTATCAAAAGCAAAAGTGAACGATGAGAAAGCAATAGAAATCACACTTAATATAGTCGCGGATGTTTTCATAATATTCCCTTTAAATTAGTACTATTTTCAGTGAATAAATAAGTGATTATAGATATACACAAAAAGTGTAAAGTTAACTGTATAAAATTTCAATGTTATGAACATAATAGTTTGATATTTGATCTGAGCCGTAAAATAACATTCATAATATAGGTTCCAGTCAGTATACCACATACGTTAACCAGCATATCTAGCCAAGAGAATTGCCGTAAAGGGATAAAGAACTGAAGAGATTCATCTATTATTACCAATAGAAGAACGAAAATAGATGTTACAGGTAAGCCAAGACATAGGTTACGCCTTGCTGCGAGTCGACAAAAAATACCTAAGAACAAAGAGGCACATAAATGCAGATAAATAGCGCCATGCATTGTGACTTCAATAGAGCGGATCTGATCGCCCAATATACCAGAAGATTTAAGGGCAGAAGCACCACCAAATAGAAGCACTGAAGCGATCAGTATGATAAAAGGAATTTTAGCTATTTTACCCACAAGTTGGTACCTTCAATTTATTGAATGCTAGCATATTACAAATACGTTGTTTTCCTTTTGAATGAGAGATCATTTGGTTTAGTGAGGAGCGATGACGCCAAATACGAGTCATTGCGATCAAATGCTGTGACGCTTCCATTTGAAGTGATACCTGACTATTTTCCCAATGGGTAAATATAGTATCAATTAACAGTAAGCGGCTCGATGGCGAGTAAGGCCCAAATAGCATTGCGAGTTGCTGATATTGACTGGTTTTCTGTTGCTCTTTAGATAACTTAGACAGTTCAACATAGGTATTTGGCCATGTAGGTCTAATGTGTGTGCTGGTGTTTAATAATGCTATCCAATTATTAGATGCTGACTCTTCTTGATTGAGATAGGCTATCCATTGGTTTAATAATACAAAGCTATTTAATAAGTGGGCTGATTTTGTGAGCGTATTAGGGTCGGTTTCAGCTAATTTTTTGTCATTCGGACGTACAACCGGATTTGAATTACTAGAAAAGTAGTTCAACCTCGATTCAATTGCATTTGTTATTAGTGCATTTTGTAAAGATAGGTAGCCAGAACACAGTAAAAACAAAGCAAAGAAGAACGACAGTATACTGAGTAAATTTATTTTCATTTTTGAGCCAGTTTTACTTAACTAGGGAAATACAAGGTTGCGGAGGCATTATTTAGGAATTCAAAATAATATAGATTACTTCATTTCCTATTGTAATGTGCGGCAGTGCGCTATATACATCAAAAAAAGGTTGAGCTTGGTATGTCATACCAAGCTCAACACAATCAGTTTATTTTAATGTACTTGAGCGATAAGAGTTATTTAAAAGCCAACTTGGTTTTTCAACCAAAGGCACTTTACCATCTTGTGAGATATTAGTTTGGTGATATGAGTGCTGGTTCCAAATACGTGTTGCATTTTTCCATGGTTTTGTTGCTGATGCAGAACCAAAAACTCTCACCCCTTTATGGGTATTCCACTTTGAGGAATAATCATTCGCCACAAAAATCAATTCTGCGTTATCATCACCCTCAAGATC
>JAAGZR010000620.1 GCA_024206155.1 Aliivibrio sp. | reverse complement strand
TTTACCGGCATAGCCTGGTTCAATGCCATCAGCGATCATTTTTTCATAAGATACAATAGAGCCAGCTTGTAACATACCACACAGGATAGTTTGCTCACCCATTAAGTCTGACTTAACTTCAGCAACAAAAGAAGACTCAAGGCAACCTGCACGGTGACCACCAGTACCAGCAGCCCAAGCTTTTGCTATATCCCAACCTTCACCTTTAGGATCATTCTCAGGATGAACAGCGATTAGTGTTGGAACGCCAAAGCCACGCTTATATTCTTCACGAACTTCCGTACCAGGACACTTAGGAGCCACCATAACTACTGTTAAGTCTTTACGAATTTGCATTCCCTCTTCAACAACATTGAAGCCATGAGAATATCCAAGTGCAGCTCCTTCCTTCATAAGAGGCATAACTGTCTCAACAACATTCGTGTGTTGCTTATCAGGAGTCAAGTTAACAACAAGATCCGCTTGAGGAATTAAATTTTCATAGCTATCAACTACAAATCCATTTTCTTTAGCGTTTTTATATGACTGACGCTGCTCATCAATTGCAGCTTGACGTAATGCATAGGCTACATCCAAACCTGAATCTCGCATATTAAGACCCTGGTTAAGGCCTTGTGCGCCACAACCTACAATAACTACCTTTTTACCTTTAAGGTAATCAGCCTCTGTTGCAAATTCTTCGCGATCCATAAAGCGACAACGACCTAGCTGATCCAGTTGTTCACGTAAATTTAGCGTATTAAAGTAGTTAGCCATGATAAAACTCCATAAATATCATTTAATCCATTAGGATGATCTTGTGTATAAAAATATAATAACGAAAGATTAACATTGTCAAAAGTGATATATTAGCAATACATGATTGCAAAATTGACAACACAAAATGAATATAAAACTTTTACAAACATTCCTACATCTTTGCGAAAGTCATAGCTTTACTCAGACATCAAAAGCAATGCACCTGAGTCCATCAGCATTAAGCCGGCAAGTTCAAAAGCTAGAAGATGAAATTGGACACCCGTTATTTATTAGAGATAATCGAAGTGTTGAATTAACCACTGCGGCAAAACAACTTATCCCGGTAGCTTTGAATATCTGTTCAGAATGGAGTGGCTACAAAGCAAGTTCCAATATTGTAAATAATACCCTCAAAGGACAACTCAATTTATTCTGTTCAGTGACAGCTAGCTACAGTCACCTCCCTCAATTATTAAATGATTTTAAAGTTAATTATCCGCACATTGATATTAAGTTATCTACTGGAGATCCTGCTCAAGCAATTGATAAAATTGAATCCTCTGAGGTTGATATTGCTATTTCTGCACTACCTGAAAAATTATCAAACAAACTCGCTTTTGAAATTATTAGTGAAATTCCACTCTCCATCATCGCTCCAATAGGCAATAATCATTTTATTAGTGAAATTAATAAAGAAACAACAAACTGGAAATCATTACCATTTATCCTTCCAGAATCAGGAACTGCAAGAAATAGAGCAAATCAGTGGTTTAAAGATCAAAAGATTAAACCAACTATTTACGCACAAGTATCAGGACACGAAGCAATTGTCAGTATGGTCGCATTAGGATGTGGAATTGGTATAGCACCAGACGTAGTAATAAATAACAGTCCAGTAAAAGATAAGGTTCAGCGTTTAAACATATCACCAATAGCGCCTTTTAAATTGGGCTTATGCTGTAAGAAGTCAAAGTTAAATGACTCAGTCATTCAGGCGCTATGGCAAGTAGCCGAAAATACATTTATTTGATGGTTAAAACGGAAAAAGGCTTCCCAATGGGAAGCCTTTTAGAATTTGAGCCTAGCGATGTCCTACTCTCACATGGGGAAACCCCACACTACCATCGGCGCTATTACGTTTCACTTCTGAGTTCGGCATGGGATCAGGTGGGTCCATAACGCTATGGTCGCTAAGCAAAATCTGTCAGTAAATGGTGCTGATACCCAGACTCGAACTGGGGACCTCACCCT
Organism: Aliivibrio sp.; assembly: GCA_024206155.1. Classification (GTDB taxonomy): domain Bacteria; phylum Pseudomonadota; class Gammaproteobacteria; order Enterobacterales; family Vibrionaceae; genus Aliivibrio. Next base: position 101 of record JAAGZR010000620.1, on the reverse strand, counting down.
TACCAAGGGTGCGCTCTACCGGGCTGAGCTATATCAGCAATACTATTTACTTATGTAATCGAAAAAAGCCATCCTTTGGATGGCTTTTTTAAAATTCAAGC
>JAAGZR010000093.1 GCA_024206155.1 Aliivibrio sp. | reverse complement strand
ACGTAATCGGTATATACTAAGGTATTGTCGTATACATTAATGATTTCTTCATCACTGCAATTTTCAATATCGCTACGATTACATGCAGGGGTAAATACTGCCATATTCTCAGGATAACGCTTCCAATACGTTGGACCATGACTACCAATCATATGTAGAGCATACAGTTGGTCACCTACGGTATTTTGAATTCGCTTATCTAAACCTTGTAATAACACTTCATCATAACAAGTTGAACCGTCGCATAAATCAGCAGAATAATCACCCGAAAGCATCTCTTTTTCAATGTTCTTAGCAACTGCTTTATCTCCTCCATTATTATCAATCCAAACCGATTTGACACCCACATGAGTCAACACATCTAGTACATTATCTTGGTTATTGGCACGATTTTTATTGTAATTTTTACGAACCATATTAGAGAACATACATGGCAAAGAATGTGCTGTCGATGTTCCACACGAGGATACATTTTGGAAAGCAATCAAACCAAGATCTTTTGTATATGGATTGGTTTCTCTTTCATATCCATTATAAGCACTATTTTTCGCACGCGCGGTTTCACCTACTAACATAACCATTAATGTGGGTTTGTTATTTTTCGCAGGAATTATCCCTGCATCGTTACCTATTGTGATATATTCTAGAGGTGTTGTTAGATATTCATTATTTATGTATTTGACCGAATTGAATGCACCAGCAGGGTTAATCATTTTATTCAAATATGAATTATTGCGACCAATCGAAGCATAGTCTTTAAAATAAAACACAGAGATCAACGACAGCCCTACAATCGCAACACTGATTAATGCCGCACGATGAAATAGCTCTTTACCCCATGAAGCACTGCGAGTCACGGTTACTTTTAGTAAAAGCAATGATGGAAGCACACCAAAAATAACAAAGTAACCAATAGAGGCTAAGCTTAAATAAGATGACGCTTCACCAACGTTGGTTTCAAAGATATTCTCAATCATCGCATAATCAAACATGATGTTGTATTTCAATGTGGCATAAAACGCCATTGCCGATGTTAGTATCAGGATAACCACAATAGTTTTAAATAAATAAGGTAAGGCAATCATTGAGAAAATAATAATAAAAGCACAAGTAAGAATAGCTGGAGTCAAAAATAGAAAAAGACCACTCTCTTGAGAAAGTTGGTAAATCTTTTCATTAATCGGATAGTTGAATACCACTGCAAAATACAGTGATACCAAAATAATAAGTGACACCATATTCATGGTTATTTTTTGGCTTTTAAGTTTTAAAATCAGATGGGACAACACATGCATACCTTCAGGCTTTAGATAATATTAAGACAAGAGTCCCATATCAAACTTAAGATTTACTGAAGATAAACTTAAGATTTACTGAAGGTAAACTTATGGCCCGCTGCAAAACATCATAGACATACTAAGGCATGATCGCTTTTGACATCAAATAAATGCAAACCCTAATCCGTAATCACCAATTCCTGAATACGCAAACGCAGCAATAATACAGCCAACAACCGTTACCCATTTTCGACCAAATTTATCGGACAACCAATCTAAATATAGTCCAGATAATATGGTTAAAACGAGAAAGACGTCCCCACTATAATACACATTCACTTTCTTCTGCTTTTTCTACTCCACTTACCGATTAACATTAAATTTATAAGAATGTAAATATCTTAAGTTGACTTTTATTTTTAATAAAACCAGTCTATTGACTGCATTAGAACTCACCTTTAAACCCTTACTTAAGTTAAGGTTTATTTAACCTAATATAATGATTTATTAAACTTACTAAACAGATTAAAAATGATATCTTTCTTGCATCTATATTTATGAATAATGAACATGACTTTTAATAAATCCCATTTACAACATTATTTTCTTTTTTATCTTGCAGCACTATTAACGCTCACCCCTTGGGTTAGCTCACCAACCGCTTTAGTTATGGGTTTTGCTTTAGCTAGTTTTGGTTTTGTACCCACGACCTTTGCATTAGGAAAAGTCACTAAAAAATTGTTAGCTTACTCTATTGTTGGTTTAGGGTTTGGTATTCAACTAAATGAAGCAATAGAAGCGACATCAAATGGGATTGGTATTATTTTATCAACCATTATAGGTACTCTCGTTCTCGGTTGGTTACTCGCGCGATGGATGAAACTGGATAAAGTGACAGGTCATCTGATTGCATCTGGTACTGCTATTTGTGGCGGTAGTGCTATTGCTGCAGTTTCCCCTGCTATTAATGCCGATGAAGAGTCTACAGGTCTTGCTTTAGCTACGGTATTTGTATTGAACTCAATTGCGCTCTTTATCTTCCCTGTCATTGGCCATGCATTAGAGCTAAGCCAACACGCCTTTGGTACTTGGGCAGCTATTGCGATTCACGATACTTCATCCGTTGTTGGTGCCGCTGCAGCATACGGCGAAGAAGCGTTAAAAACCGCAACAACACTCAAATTAGCGCGAGCATTATGGATTGTTCCAGTTGCTTTTATTAGCGCTCTATTTTTTCGTAGCAACAGTAAGAAAATCACGATCCCTTACTTTATCCTTTTCTACTGCTTAGCTATTTTAATAAGCGATAACTTACCGCAATTTAACGTGATCTATGATAGCATTTTTGATGTATCGAAAAAGCTATTAGTTCTGTGCCTATTCTTTATCGGCTGTGGTATATCAATTGAAAAAATCAAAGCGGCGGGCGCAAAACCATTGATTTTTGGTATTAGTTTGTGGATTGTGATATCAACAACCTCGCTGTTTTATATTATGAATTACGCTTCATAAACAGTCTACAACATGACAGCCTTTTGATATGGAATCCTATTTTTAATAAACGGGACATACTAAATAACTAAGGTTGTCGTGTTTCTTTTCGATTCAAAATACCCAGATACAGCCCACTCACCCTACTCGTACATTTAGGATTCGCTTCCATTCGTTGATAATGTGAAATAGTCTTGTTTAGATATTCTTGATGATTGCTATCTGATAAATTCCACATATCGCTTCCAACAGGCGCAATCTGTTTCGCTGCTTGATTACTAACATGCAGCACTTCATAAAAGCGTTTTTTCTCTTTTACTAATGTTTCTGATATCAGACCAAAGTCCATATCTATCAACTCACATCTAACCATATAATTATGTAATACAGGGCAAAGGATAAATTCCAATTCATTTTCTTGATTACAGCTTTGAATGGATTTAACCAACTCAATCAATAAATCACCACCTACACCTGCAATAATAATCAGGTTCTTTTTCCCTTTCACTAATGGCAGTTTTGCTACATCCATACAATACACTTGCCACTGAGACTCAATTGCCGCTGCATGTTTTTGAAGCTGATTTTCAAGATCAACCATCAGCTCATCCACGACATCAACAAAGTGAATCATACTTTTAGGATGAGAGGCTAATAAGGCAATACCTAGTTGGCCATGATCACAACAGCAATCCCAAATATGATCATAGTGATCGGTTACTTTATTTTTGATGGTATCTAAACGAGAACTTAACTTCATTAGCCTGTATCAGTAGTAAAAATCAGCGACAGTATATAGTATTTTTTTCATAAAATTCAGGTAAGCTAGCTAATAGTATTTTTAACCCAATGGTAACTATGATGTATAAACTGATCGCACTGGATATGGATGGCACTCTGCTCAATTCAGATAAACATATCTCAGCAGAAAACAAAGCCGCGATTGCTGCAGCTCGTGAAAAAGGCGTTGTGGTTGTATTGGCTTCTGGCCGCCCGTTAAATGGCATGAAACCACAACTTGAAGAGTTAGGAATGACTACTGAGAACGATTACGTTCTTAGCTACAATGCTTCATTAGTTCAAAAAGTAGAAAGTGAAGAAGTTATCCGCAGCCAAATTATTACGGGTACTGATGCAAAAGTCATTGCTAAACTGGCTAAAAAACTTGGTGTTCATGTTCATGCTTTCTCTCAAGAAAAGGGCTTAATCACCCCACAATTAAATCATTACACTGAGCATGAATCTAACATTACTGGCATGCCAATCACCGTGATTGATTTTGAAGAACTCGCCGATGACGAGCAAATCATGAAAGCGATGATGATTGATGAGCCTGAACTACTTTCAGCCGCCATCAAACAACTGCCAGCAGAGCTATACAAAGAGTTTACTATTGTACAAAGTGCACCTTTCTTCTTGGAGTTTTTAAACCCAAACAGCAATAAAGGCGTCGGCGTAAAAGCACTGGCGGACCATCTTGGTATCACCGCAGATGAAGTTATCTGTATGGGTGATGCAGGCAATGACTGGCATATGATCAAATACGCAGGTCTTGGTGTTGCGATGGCTAACGCGACTGATGATATCAAAGAGATTGCAAACCACATTACCGTTAGTAATAACGACCACGGTGTTGCTAAAGTGATTGAAGAGTTTGTGCTAAACGTATAATAATTAATATTATGTTCGCCTCTCAATTTACCTAACAAACAAAACCCCAGAGCACTTTCATATCCTGGGGTTTTTATTTAATTCATTAGATGAGTGAACACAGCATTCCAAGTACCGCTACAGTTAAGCCAATACCAAAAATCATTTGGTATGCTTCAATCGCAGGGTAAGTATCGATGATCCAACCATTCAATGCGTAAGCCGCAAACGAACCCACGCTCATTGCAGAGCCGCTGTAATCTTTTGGTACTTCTGTTACTGGCGCTAAGATAATCCCTTTTGCCAAGCAGATACTGAATGAGAAACTCATTAGTAGTACCATGTTCATCATCAATCTTAAGCAAAGCAATAGTCACACCTAAACAAACCGTAGCTAACCATACTGTTGGCATTTTCAATACATGGTACAAACCTTTTAAGGCTTCTTTATTTTTGCTTTCACCTTGTTTGATTTCCATGTGGTTATCTGGCACAGATTCCAACAAGCCAAATGTCATGCCTTTATTTTTATCGCCAGCCATCAAGATCACGTCATTCACAACCGCAGACCAAAAAGCAGCATCAACTAAACCCCAAATACCGGCAATCACCAACAATACACTAAAGCTAGGTTGTAAAAAGATGATGGCCATCATACTCAAGAATCGAATACTCAAACTGGTGATTAAAATGGATTTTACAGAGCAACGGTTATTGACCCTCCTAGCTGGAATATAGAAGAACATCGCTGAACCTATCAGCGTAAACAAGATCCCCATTTGAATGTTGTTTATTTACAGCACTTCTAATAGTAGGTTCCCTTAAAGACTTCAAAAGCCGAATAGATGATTTGGCCTGACATTACGACAGAGAAGAAACCAAACAACTGATTTACGCTAGTAAAACCTATTTTTTCAAATATGTTCATAGAGGTCATCTTTTCACGTTATTGTTTTATTTTTTAATCATTATTTTTAAGCTTTGTATTTCGAAGGGAACTTATGCGCTATATCGGTACAAATACCATCAACTCCCCAGTTAAACAGTTCATTTGCACGCGCTAAATCATTAACGGTCCAAACATTGACTTTAATGCCAGACGCTTTGAATTTTTGTACCATTTCACGAGTTAGACCTTTCTCTTCAGGGTGAATATAATCCGCTTCACACCATTCAATAATTGAATTCCAGTCATCCCATAAGTTATGACTTTCAAACAAACACGCAATTTTAGTTTGAGGACTTTTGCGCTTAAATTCTGATAATACAAGATGGTTAAAACTTGAAATAATCAGCTCTCTCTCTGGCGCTAATTCTTTAAGAGCAACGATCAAGTTATCAATCAACAGATGACTTAACTTCGCACTTGCTGAACACGATTTAATTTCAATGTTTAGGTTCAGTGCTTTCTCGTTCGCCATTGCGATTAATTGTTGAACAGTAGGTAAACGCTCATCAATATAATCATCACTAAACCAACTACCTGCATCAATAGAAGATAGATCAGCACTACTAATGTCACATAAACGACCACTTTTATCGGTACAACGATCTAACGTATCATCATGAGAAATAATGACCGTACCGTCTTGAAGAATATCCACATCACATTCAAACCATTGAACACCATGCTCTTTGCATAAAGAGAAAGCTGAAAGGGTATTTTCAGGAGCAAGAGAAGACATTCCACGATGCGCTATTAATGTTTTCATTGTTAACCTATTTAACGTGTTAGAAGATGGGAAGGATGATAACGCGAAGAGCATGACATAAATGTGACACAAACGAACATAATGCGCATTCGAACGTTCGAATTGGAGCTTTATCTGTTTTTTTGTCTAACAGCTAACATTATTAATGAGGGTAAGATACTGATAACGTAGGACTAAATTGGTCATACTCCGCAAAATAAACAAAATAAGTAACCATAAGGGGCATCTATCAAACACAAAAAACGCTACTTCTTAAAAGAAACAGCGGTTAATGTAGAGTGCAGATAACCAGCAAGAATAAATAATAAAGACAATTACATAATAAAAACGATAGCCTTAACTTTTCCTGAACTGTTATTGCTAAATAATAATTCTGATTCTTGAGTAATTTTAAACCCATCACCAGAACTTAGTTCCGCCTCTCCAATTGACAACCCATCATTAATGCTTTGTACAAAGACTTTTCTACCTAACTCAATAGAAAGTGATTGCTGAGTATTGGGTTCTAAAATAAGTTGCTTTATCACCGCATTTTGCTTAATCAAAAATGATCCTTCACTCGCTGTTGGCGTTGCTATGTCTACAAAGCCTTGTTCTTGAGAGAAAGATTTCTGTTGATAGCTCGGCTCACCATTAAATACATTCGGTTGTATCCAGATTTGCAATAAATGTAATTCTTCATTTGAAGAGGGGTTAAACTCACTATGTTGAACTCCTGCCCCTGCCGACATCAGCTGATACTCACCAGGTACAAGCTTCTCACTTTGGCCCATACTGTCTTTATGAGCAATTGCACCTGACAAGACAACGGTTAAGATTTCCATATTTTCATGACCATGAGTTGCAAAGCCACCTTCAGGTTTAATACGGTCTTCATTAATCACTCGTAATGGACCAAACCCCATATGATTAACGTCATAGTAGTGACCAAAGGAGAAGGTATGCTTTGCATTCAACCAACCAAAATTTGCACTACCACGCTCATTCGCTTTTCTTAATTCAAACATCATCTTCTCCTTTGCCTATTACTCATTATTAATTGAAGGTTACTTTTTCACAGAAAGTCGAGTAGCTAACCAATTATCTACTGCTGCTTTACCGCCACCCGATAACATCAAAGAGACACTCGCCGCTAATAGTGCTAAACCAAACTCATAGCCACGATTAGACATAAATAACCCATTAGGTAAGTGAACACTTACAATCGCAATCAACATATTTCCTTACTAAAGTTCAATGGTAAGAGGTAATTCCTCTGTCGTTATCAATCAGTATAGATAATCGACTTACAAAGAAAATTGGAAGTATTTGAGCTTATAGTTCAATTTTTTTGAATATATAAATAAGCATGCTAAGGTAAGTGAACTGAAATTCATTCTATCCTGTCATATTACAACTCAAAACATTCAGAATAAGGATCGTCATGCAATCTCCCATCACGCTTGATGCACTAAGAGCATTAGATGCCATTGATAGAAAGGGCAGTTTTTCAGCTGCTGCAAAATCCTTATTTAAAGTCCCTTCAGCACTTACTTACACCATTAAGAAACTCGAAGACGACCTTAATGTGGTTTTGTTTGATCGCTCAAAACAAAGAGCCCAACTGACCTCTGCAGGTAAGTTAATTCTAGAGCAAGGGCGAGAAATTCTGATTGCGACCGATAAATTAGAATCTGCAGTTAAGCAGCTTGATTCAGGGTGGGAAAGAAACATTACCATCTCAAGAGATACCATTATCCCGTTGGCTCCTTTGCTAGAGTCTGTTTTTGAGTTCAATAAATTAGAACATGGTACTAATATTACTATTTCTGAAGAATCACTCGGTGGAGGTTGGGACGCCTTACATAGTAACCGTACCGATATTGCCATTGGCGTTTCAGATCATTTACCAAAAGGCGAGTATCAAATAAAAGAGATTGGTAGAGTCGACTTTCTATTTGCAGTAAGTCAGGATCATCCTTTAGCCTTCATAGACCGTCCTATCGAAGCCAGTGATTTATTGCTGTACCCTTCCTTAATTGTGTCCGATTCTTCTTTATTACTGCCCACCAGAGACACTGGTTTATTTAAAAGTAAACAACAAATCCGATTTAAAACCATGCAGGCTAAAATTGAGGCTCAGACAATGGGGCTTGGTGTTGGGTTTTTACCTCGCCATTTAATTAAACAACAGCTAACCGAAGGTATTTTGATTGAGAAGAAATGCACAGCGCCAAGAGTTAACCCACCTTTATTTATTGCATGGCATAAAGATAATGATGGTAAAGCGTGCGAATGGTTTGCAAGAGAATTAGTGCATAACAAGTGGCTTTAGTAGCCTATTTTATAACTATCACAAACCATTGCACTTTGCTTTTCTGCTGATTCAAACTGATATTGTTTTACTTAACTTTGTGAATAACGGTCATTGAACGTCTTGCTGAAAATAAAAGCGCCTTAGTATTTCTAACACCTTTACATTTCCAAAATAGAAATAAGTATTTCACATACTTTCACTAAAGGAAACAGAACTATTCTATTAGAATAAGCCCATACTAATAAAAAGGGTTTCATCATGAATCAAGAGCGTTTCTATAACATCATTACTGACGCAAACCTTTCTCCAAAACAGAAATCACAATATTTAGCATTAGAGGCTGATGCTAGTTTGCCTTATATGGAAATTGACTCTGATACTCAACAAGCACTGGATGATGGCATTCTGTGTGATATGTTTGAAGGCCATGCCCCTTTTAAACCTCGTTATGTATTGCCTGATTACGCAAAGTTTTTATCTCAAGGTTCAAAATACCTAGAGCTATCTGCGGCCGAAGATTTTGATGATGCATTAAATTTACTCACTATAATTTATCATCATGTCCCTTCTGTTACTTCTATCCCTGTTTATCTTGGCCAACTTGATAGTGTGCTTATGCCTTTTGTTGGTACCCTTAGCGATGAAGAAATTTACCAAAAAATGAAACGTTTTTGGATCATGCTTGATCGCACACTACCTGATGCCTTCATGCACGTAAACATTGGCCCAACAGATAATATTATTTGTCGTACTATTTTGCGTGTTGATGCTGAATTAAAGCAAATTGCTCCTAACTTAACCTTTATGTACGATGCTGAGATCACACCAGATGATCTGCTTCGTCAAGCGGCTGCAAATATTTGTGAGTGCAGTAAACCTCACATTGCAAATTATCCAGTACACGCAAAAGCGTACAATAACACCGGTTTTGGCATCGTCAGTTGCTACAACTCGCTACCGTTAGCAGGTGGCTCTAACACTCTTGTCCGCATGAACTTAAAAGAAGTGGCTAAAAAAGCCCATAATAAAGCGGACTTTGTTGATAACGTGCTGCCTAATTACTGCAACGTTATGTTTGGCTTAATTAATACAAGAAGTTCATTCTTGCATGAACAATCCAATTTCTTTAAAGGTTTTTTAACCAAAGAAGGATTAATTAGTGAAGACCGATTCGCACCAATGTTTGGCATTTACGGTATGGCTGAAGCCGTCAATATTCTTATGGAAAAAGAAGGCATTGAAGCAAAATACGGTCATGATGAAATGGCAAACCAATTAGGCCACGCTATTTCAAAACAACTCTCAGAGATCGTTGATTCAACTGAAGTAAAACACGGCTATCACGGGAAAGCATTGCTTCATGCACAAGGTGGTATTAGCTTAGATCTTGATGTTACTCCAGGGGTACGCATCCCTTACGGCACAGAACCAGATCCTGTCTCTTATGTGCAAGCCACTGCTGAGCACCACCAATATTACACCTCTGGTGTCAGTGATATCTTGACCATTGATGAAACGGTTAAATCAAACCCTGAAGCAATGTTTAACTTAGCAAAAGGCGCACTGCAATTAGGTTATCGTGAGTTTACCGCCAATGTTGCTTCTAATGATTTAGTTCGTATTACAGGTTACATGGTAAAACTGTCTGATATCGCTAAGTACGACGCTGAAGGCTCTCGAACCAATACAACCTTTTTAGGAGCAGAAGCGGCGAAAAACACCGAAGTATTGAACCGTACACCTCGTGTTGTGGCGCTAGAGATGACACCTGCGTACGTAGAATAAGAATTCATTACTATGGTTAACGCTGATCTTTTTTCTGGCGATAACATCAACTACAACAAAACAGGATTGGTCAGTAAAATACTGACCTTTTCTTGTGTTGATGGACCAGGAAACCGCATTGTGATCTTCTTACAAGGCTGTAATTACGATTGTATAACTTGTCATAACCCTCACACCATTAATCACTGTGATCATTGTGGTGATTGCGTAGAGCCATGCCCAACAGGTGCATTAACCTTTGATGATTCACCAAACAAGAAAGTTATATGGAATGAAGCGCTGTGTACTCAATGTGATAAATGCATTGATGTCTGCCCAAGTAAATCAAACCCAAAAATAACAACGTATACGGTAGGAGAGCTAATTGAATTCACCAAGAAACATGCGCCATTTTTAAGTGGTGTTACGATTTCTGGTGGAGAAGCGACCCTACAATTACCTTTCATTATTGAATACTTTAAAGCCATCAAATCAAAAAAATCATTAAACCACCTTACTTGTTTCATTGACAGCAATGGCAGTCTGTCTGAGGAAGGCTGGAATAAAGTTCTGCCCTATTTAGATGGGACTATGATTGACTTAAAAGCATGGCAAAATGACACGCATCTATGGCTAGTCGGTAGAGAAAACCACCGAGTATTGCACTCTATTAATTTATTGGCTCAACACGGAAAATTACACGAAGTTCGTTTATTATATATTCCAAATAAAACCGATTTATTATGTGAAATCGATGCTGTTAGTGAGTATTTAAAGACATTACCCGAATATATTACTATCCGTTTAAATGGGTTCCAACACCATGGTGTGATAGGTGAAGCGTTAGGGTGGGATAAATGCAGTAAAGCACAGATAGAAAAATTTGAAGCCAAATTAGTAACTCGATTAGGGCGACATATTATCACCCCATTAATTTATACTTAAATATTCAATAAAAGAACGCGCTCGGCTTTTTAATATAGTGCTTCGTGATATTTAGCCCCACACCTTGAGAGTAATTTTCTTTTGACTCTTTTTTAGCTAATTAAAAATCCATACCATTGCCGCATACGTAGCACAAATTATCGGCTTAGTAAGGCTCTCTCATGCTTTATCGCCATTGGGTCAACATCTGTACCAACAAATTATTTATCAGGATGTGCTTCTACTATTAATGCAGTGCCATAACCACAGCCACAAGAAATGTCTAAGTTATTAAGGTCTATTTTTCCTTAATACGATCACATAACCAACTTACCGCTTGATCATTAATACTTAATTTATTATAAACCATGCTATATACCACTTGCCCATAATCAAACGGCATGGGTTTCATCACTAAACCCTTAGCTTGACTTGCCATTTCTGCCCATTTTTTAGAACTGGTAAATAAAAATTCAGTGTGATGACACAAGGTTGCAGCACTGCCAAAATCAGCGACTGAAATTGCGACGTCCCTTGGTTGGTATTGCTGAGCTAAACATTGCTCAAAATAAGGGACATTTAATTCCTTATCAAAAATACCAATATGCTTATAAGCTAAATACCCCTCAACCGTTAACTCTTTATCAACTAAGGGGTGATCGGCACTCATAAGACAGACCATTTCATCTTCGATCGCCGTTTCCCATACCAATTGTTTTTCAGTCGTTGGAGGCTGACTTCTATCATGTGGCAGTAAAATCACATCAACTTGCCCATTTAATAAGGCATCAAACCCCAATTGCTCTTTTGAGTGGATATCTATATGGGAATTAGGAGCCTGGATAGACAGAATATCGCTAATGATTGGGGCAAATATCTCAAAAGTACTTTCTCGCATTGAGAGTGAGTACTTACCAGAGAAGTCTTTAGGTTTAAATGTGGACTGATTCAGTAAGCCATTCATATTATTTAAAATTTGATGCAATACGGGTCCAATTTTTAACGCATAAGAGGTCGGAATTAATTTAGTACCGTCACGATAAAACAGTTCATCATCCAATAATTGTCGTAATTGAGATAAGGTTTTACTCATACTTGATGGGCTCATGCATAATATCTCAGCACTTTGCGTTACGCTGTGTGTAGAGAGCATGACATGCAGAGCAGTAAGATGCTTAAAGCTAATGCGAGAGAGTTGAATAAGATCCATTATTGCCCATCGAGTAAATGCAAACCAAGTAACAGTATAAAACACTTTGCAGTTGAAATAAGAAATAACATCCTCTAATGTCCATCACCTTATTCTTTGGGGAGTAGCCCGCTTTCTTGTTTAATCTAAAAATAGAAAACTTGGAAGTTCGTATATCAACATAATTGATGCAAAATCATCATGGTATGCGAGACAAATATGAGCAACTTGTTAGGCAAGACCTTAGATTAACATCACGAACCATTGGGTTAGCGTGAGGTTTTTCTATGGATCTTATAATTATAATCCCGCCCAAGTGAGTAATGTCGTGAGTGTATTAGCAATATCTATAATCACCGTCGCACTAGCCGAAATCGGTGATAAAACACAGATCGCAACGTCTATCCTAGGCACACAAAATGCTAATGCTTTACATTGGGTTATTTTAGGTACCACTATAGGTATGTTATTGGCGAATGTGCCCGTAGTACTTATTGGTAAATTATCTGCCATTAACCTTAATTCATCGTATTGCTGCTGTTATCTTCTTAGGGTTAGCAGTTGGTATTTTCTTCGGAATGTAGCCCTCTCAAGCTTGTATTCTATTAATAAGCCTTTATCTTTGTAATACAAGCAGATCATCTTTAATGATGATCTGCTCTCCAATATCACAAGATGGAAGGTATTATGAACCCAGTTATCGATACGATTTTAAACCACCGCTCTATTCGCTCTTTCACTAACGAACCTATCTCTAAGGATCAATTAGATACCATCATCAGTGCTGGTATTGCAGCCTCTTCTTCTAGCTTACTTCAAGTTAATTCGATTATTCGTGTGACTGATATAGATAAACGCAAAGCACTAGTTGAGCTTTCAGGCGGGCAACCTTATGTTGAAGGTGCTGCAGAGTTTTTGGTTTTTTGTATTGATTTTCAACGTCACCATGAAATGAACTCAGAAATAAAAGCAGAATATACAGAATTAACCCTAATTGGAGCTGTTGATGCAGGGATCATGGCACAAAATTGCTTATTAGCAGCAGAATCAATGAATCTTGGCGGCGTATATATTGGTGGCTTACGAACTCATGCACAAGAAGTAGATGATTTACTTGAGTTGCCAGATTACACCGCCGTTCTATTTGGCATGTGTTTAGGTTACCCAGCTCAAACACCACAAAAGAAACCTCGTTTAAGCCCAGAAGTTATCGTTCATGAAAATACCTATCAGCCACTCGATAAAAATAAAATCCATGAATACGACGACACCATGTCGACATACTATGCAACACGTAGCAGTAATCAAAAACAAAGTTCATGGTCAGAACAAATCACAGGCAAGTTGTCACAAGAGTCACGCCCTCATATCAAGGGGTACTTGAATAACAAAGGACTAGCGATTAAGTAATCAATACATCTTTTACCTCTTCTTTTTTTGGGTATTCCCCTCATTCATTTATGTTACGTTTCACTATCTTAATCCCAAGTTCTAGTCGTTAGTGCTTGGGATTCGTCATTTTTAAGCACAAGTCTACAAAACAACTACACTTAATAATTATAATAGTAAAGCCAGTAAGCGATGCTCACACGTTTATGATTTTGGTTTCACTGTATTTAAATAGGTAATGTCTATGCTGTCTATCTTTGATATCTACAAAATTGGCGTTGGACCATCAAGCTCACACACAAATGGTCCTATGATTGCTGGATACAACTTCACGCAATTAATCCAACCTCGTTTAGCACAGGTTTCTCGTGTTCAAGTTGATTTATATGGCTCACTCTCTTTAACGGGGATTGGCCACCACACTGACCGCGCAACCCTTTTAGGGTTATTAGGCAATCGCCCTGATACAATCAAGATAACCAGTGCAAATTTGGCAATGAAGAAAGCCATCGAAGATAAGATATTGCATATCGCTGGTGCTCACGAAATCACCTTTGACTATGAAACCGACATGCTTTTCCATAAAACTAACTTACCATTGCACGAAAATGGCATGACGATTTCAATTTTTGATGCGGCAGACCAACAGCTTGCTATTGAAACTTATTATTCTGTTGGTGGTGGTTTTATTGCAACCGCAGATGAATTAATCAATGGTAAAAGCACTGCTGATGTTGAGGTTGAATTCCCATTCAAATCAGCCGATGAAATGCTAGAAAAAGCAGAAGCACAAGGGTTAAGTTTAGGCGCTTTTGTACTGCGTAATGAAGTCGCCTTCCAACCAATGGAAGCGATTGATGCGAAAGCGGATCAAATCTGGAAAGTCATGTCACTGTGTATGGAACGTGGTTTTCAAACCGAAGGCATTCTTGATGGCGGCTTAAACGTGGTTCGTCGTGCGCCAGCCCTATTAAAAAAACTAGAAGCAAATGCCTCTATTGAAAACGATCCAATGGAAATCATGGATTGGATTAACTTATTTGCCTTTGCGGTAAGTGAAGAAAATGCCGCTGGTGGTCAAGTGGTAACCTCACCAACCAATGGCGCAGCCGGTGTTATTCCTGGTGTATTAATGTATTACCATAGATTCATTAAAGAGCTTGATACAAAGCAACTAAAAGACTTCTTAGCGGTCTCTGGTGCGATTGGGATTTTATACAAAACCAATGCGTCTATTTCTGGCGCCGAAGTTGGTTGTCAGGGTGAAGTCGGAGTTTCATCATCAATGGCGGCGGCTGGCTTAACCGCACTTCGCGGCGGCAGTAATGAGCAAATTTGTATGGCGGCTGAAATTGCCATGGAGCACTCACTGGGTATGACGTGTGACCCTATTGGTGGCCTTGTTCAAGTCCCTTGTATTGAGCGTAATGCCATGGGCTCAATGAAGGCTATCAACGCCTCTCGTATGGCGTTAAAACGAACTAGTAAATGCTTAATCTCACTCGATAAAGTGATCGATACAATGTATCAAACAGGTAAAGACATGAATCGCAAATACCGTGAAACCTCTCTAGGTGGTTTAGCGTTAATTCACATGGCACCACCGTGTGAATAATAGCGTGTTAAGCTAAAAAAAATCCAGAGTTCTCAAACGAGGCTCTGGATTTTTTCTGCTTACTAAGAAAATGTTGAATCACTTTTTATACGGGGAGACTATCGTATTTCCTGTCACCGCATGATGCGACACCATCACTAAATCTTGATATAAAATTCGAATGTTCTCTTCACTCAATACGTCATTAGGTTTTCCCTCCGCCATCACTTCACCTTGGTTAATCAAGATGAGACGATCACAAAACTCGGCGGCAGTATTTAGATTATGAATCGCAACCAAGGCTGATTTTCCATTTTGACACTCTTTAGAGAGCACATTCATTAATTGAGATTCATGGCCAATATCCAAACTGGCGGTTGGCTCATCAAGCAGCATTAGTGGCGTACCTTGCACTAAAGATCGCGCAAAGTGTACTAGCTGTTTTTCACCACCAGATAAGTCTGTCACTGTTCTGGAGCTTAAATGCCCAATTCCTACCATCTCTAACGCCGCTTTGCTTTGCTCTTTAATGAATACAGGCGAAATGACCTCTTGTTGTTGTCTTGCATGAAACCCTAAACCAATAGTCTCCATTACACTGAATGGGAAAGCCGCTTCACTGTATTGAGGTAGATAACTCATGCTTAATGCGCGTTCAATATGAGAAAGAGTTGATAGCGATTCACCTTTAATTGATATGTCACCCTGAGAATAGGCTTGAAAGCCACTTATGCATTTCATCAAGGTACTTTTACCTGCGCCATTAGGCCCAATAATACCGACTAACTCACCCACATTCACTGAAAATGAGATGTCGTTTAATAGCGTTTTTGAACCCACTTGATAGCTTAGGCTTGATACGTTTAATAGCGCTTCTATTAAATTCATCTTACTCATGCTAAACGCCCTTTTCTTTGGAACCGAATAATCAGACCGATAAAGTAACAACCACCAATAAACGACGTAATGATCCCCGCTTTCAATTCATTTGGAGCGATAACCCAACGACCTAACAAATCACATAAAAGCAAGAAAATAACACCAAAAATGGCAGAGAAAGGCAATAGCTTTTCATGTGCAGGGCCCACTAATAAACGCACTAAATGTGGCACCATTAAACCAATAAAGCCGATAGGTCCTGCAATCGCTATCGACATTGCGGTAAGCAAGGTAGCAAACATCAATAGTTTAAATCGGGTTTGCTTTACATTCAGCCCCATGCCATGTGCGCTTTCTTCACCTAAGGCTAATAAATTTAAGGCTCGGCTCTCTTTTAATAGCAAAATTGAAACAATAATAATGACAGGCGTTGGCCATAATAAATGTTGCCACATACGACCATCTAAACCGCCCATTGCCCAAAAGACAAATTGGCTAACCTCGTATTGCTGAGCCATTAATAACAAGCCCATTCGAGCACCGCCCAATAAGCTTGATAATGCCAAGCCCGTTAAGATTAAAAACAAAATCTGCGAAGAAGAACTTCGAGAAGCCAATACATAGATAAACGCTGACGCCGCCAATGCTCCTACTGTAGTAAAAATCGGTAGCCACATCGGGTTCATAAATGAAAAGCCCGTGACTATCGCAATCACCGCACCAAAACTACTGCCAGAACTCACACCTAGCACATCTGGACTCGCTAATGGATTTTTAAATAAACCCTGAGTACAAGCTCCTGCCAACGCTAACGCTCCACCTGCCAAGATTGCCGCACACGCTCTTGGTAACCGAATGTGCATGACAATCGCAGAAGCTAATGGGTATTCTTTTGCGGCGAGTTCGCTGCCATTCACCAAGTAACTCTTAAACATCGACAAAATATCGACAATTGGAATATGAACAGCACCAAGGCTGAGGTACGACAAAAACAGACCAATAAACAGACTGACTGAGATAATAATTTGAACTGAAGTTAAGCGATAAAAAGGCATTAAGGTTTCTTATATGCAGAATGATTAACAAAAAGAACAGCATCAATAATATACTGACTATAAACACTTCTTAATACATGAGGCATTTGATACACACGCCCTTCTTTAATTGCAGTGACTGATTGCAAAGAAGGGTCAGACATCACTTCCTGCTTGAACTGCTCTGCGCCATTCTTATCACCATAGACCCAAGCAGGGATAAATAGCACATCAGGATTAAGCACAATAACCATTTCTTTTGATACTGGCACTTGTCCATACTTATCACTTACCAACCCTTCAATCGCATTATTAAGGTCAGCTTGCTTTAGCACCTCATCCCATGTTGAATCTTGACCACTTGATGTCCCCCATGGGTTGTAATCAAGTGCCGTTAATTTTTGATTTGGATGAATGACATCGTGATTTAATCGAGCTTTCATTTTGGCAACGATTTTTTTAGCCGCTTCGCTTTTGTTAACTATCTCACCAACACGTAAGATCTCAGCTTCAATCTCTGCAATCGTTTTAGGTGTTTGAATTCGATAAACAGGAATGCCCGCACTTTCAATAATCGCCAATTTTGACGCATCACTCCAATTAGCCGCAAACACAATATCAGGACGATTAGCAATGATCCTTTCAACATTCAGAGCTAATAAAGGCACTGATTTAGGAAGAATGTCTTTCACGGCAGAATAGTTAGGATTATTAGCGAGATCAGTCAAACTTGAGAGTGAACTGTCATCAACCAACTCTAATAGTACCGCATCTGTAAATAGGGTTTTAGATGAGATTTTCTTAGGCTCTTGCTCAATAACGACTGATTTACCTAAGCCATCGATCACACTTAACGGATAAATAGTCTCCGCTATTGAGGAAAAAGAAAACAAATAAGAAGAGGCAATAATAAATGATTTTAACGCAAGCCAACGCATGGCAACTCCTGTAAATCGCGTACATTATAGCTCAGAGCAATAGAGCATAAAATTAAGCACTTCGTATCTGACTCAAATCCCGTTGAGACTTTCACAGTGGCGCGTCCGTTACGGATTCTCACCGTATTGCGAAGTGGTCGATATTGTACGTCGCTACGATAATATATTCTATCTATTAAACTCAGATTATCTCGCTATGTTTTCTTAGCTCATGGTAAAGTGTATTTCTTCATAACCCACTAATAAGTAATGTAACTATGACACTTAAAGCATCTGGTAATGTCGGTGAACTCTCTTACCCATTCATTTTTGAAGACAGTCCCCTGTGTGATTTTGAGATTTTAACTGACGAGTTATGTACCTATACTGGCCTCGCTCTTTCTCAAATATCAAATCAAGAAGTTCGAGAATCCTTAGAGCGCTTACAACCAAAAATATTCAATTTAAATGGATCAATTCGTGGTAAATGTGGGATTTTTGAAGACGATGTTCAAAACCTGCTATCTGAAATGTTACATTTTAAGTCTCAAGTTCACGACGATGCGAAGCGCTTTGTTCTTCCTCGCGGCACAGGCCCTGTTATTCAACTTCATCAATGCCGTAGTTTAAGTAAAAAAGTCGTCCGCGCATTAGTTCAAGTGGATAAATTAACCACAAAGAACATTCCAGAAACACTGCCTAGATTTGCCAATGTATTAGCAAATTACTACTTTGTATTAACCCGTGTGTTAAACCAAGAAGCAGGGGTAGTAGAACCGGAATACATCAGTATTAATTATCCCTCTGCAAAGTAAGTAGATTTGAATTTATCGACAAGTAATTTAAGTTGCTAAATGAGGTCTGATTTATGTTCTTATTGAACAGCAAACAGCTATCGCACAGCTAAACCAATTTATTAAAAACAGCAATGCGCCATTGATATTAGAAGATATGCCTAATCATTTTAGAATAAGTATTGGTATTACCTTCTTCTCAGGACATGGCGGTTGCACCAATGATGTAATGCACAATGCTGATCCCGCAATGTATGACATCAAACGCTCTGGAAAGAATGGCTTTAAATTGTTTGAAATCTAACAAGTAAAAAATCACCTTTAATTACGCCCATGCAATCTTGGTGTGGGCGTAATGATATAAACGCCAGCAGAGCCAAAAGATAATAACATAAAGTATTCCTGCGCCCAGAGCTACGCTTTCCCATCCTCCATGTTGCCAACAATACATTAAATAAAACCCACCTAAACTGCCACTAACATAGTAATGCACCAAGTATAATGCCGTTGCTGTTGATTTGGCCGTTTCTGCTTTTTGACTTACCCAACCATACGCCAATGAATGCGTAAAAAAAGCACCAAAACTTAATACATTCAAACCGATAATAATAGTAATTAACGATTGATTACTAGCGATAAGCATACCAATTAAGCTAAGTAACGTTCCTGCAAACATACCCGATACTGCATTAAATCGCTGACACCATAATCCCACTAAACGGGAACTCACTGTGCCTGATAAGTAGCAAAGAAAGATCATAGAAGTCACGCTTAAAGGCAACGAATAAGGTTCAGAAATTAAACGAAAACCAGTAACCGAGTATAAGTTAACAAACAAAGCAAAATTAACCCCACCAATTAGCATAGCCAAAAAGAGTCGCTTATTTCTTAAATGCTGCACAAGTACACGATGATAATCAGAGACTGACCGTTTTTCAGTTTGCTGAGCTCTGTCTTTTGGTAAAATTAGAGCAACGATAATGGCACCAATGGCACTTATTAGAGCCATCAAGATCACTGCCATTTGCCAACTAAAGTGATCGGTTATAACACCGCCAAATAATCGTCCAGAAATCCCTCCTAACGAGTTAGCACTAATATAAGCACCAATGGCATAACTAAACGCTTTAGCAGTAAACGCATCCGCCATATAAGCGACTGCAACAGCCGCAAATCCAGCAAGTGCGATCCCCATTGCAGCACGACTTAAAATAAGAACAATAAGGCTATCGGTTAATAATGAGGTCACTCCAATGACAGGAAGCATGAATAAGCTCAATAAAATCACTTTGCGTCGACCAATAAAATCAGACACTATCGCCCACGGCAATAAACTCAGGGCTAGCATTAATGTCCCTGCTGCTAACAACCAATTGATTTGAGTCGCAGACACCATAAAATGCTCAGCCAATACTGGCAACATAGGTTGAAACAAATACAAATTACAAAAGACCAAAAATGATCCAAAAGCCAATGCGGCACTCACTTGGTAATACGCCTTACTTCGAAACTCAATCATCTCAGTGATCACCATCAGAAAAACAATATCAAAACAGTAGCAAGTTGATTGGAATAGTGAAAATATATAATAATTATTAATTTGATAGTTTTTAGTTATGGTGAATTATTAAGATGGATACAAGATTATTGAAGTATTTTGTTGCAGTTGCCGAGCACCAAAACATCACCCACGCAGCTAACACTCTACATATCGCTCAGCCAGCATTAAGCGTGGCGATTAAAAAATTAGAAACAGAGTTAGATCTTGAACTCTTTCGTCGCAATGATCGAAAAATAGCCCTCACTCACGAGGGTGAAGTTCTGCTCACTCACGCTAAATTGATTTTACAGCAATTGGATGATGCTTCTCTTGCAATGAAAGAATTAAGAGGATTAGAAAAAGGGGAAGTACGATTAGGCGTACCAAGCATTATGGGGACCTACTATTTTCCAGAGGTTCTCATGGCGTTTAAAAGCGAATACCCAAAATTAAAACTCACGATGGTAGAGGCCGGCGCACAGTCAATACAAACAATGCTGCTTGATGGGGAAATTGATCTTGGCATTACTCAAGTAAGAAACTTACCTAATGAGCTCGACTCCGATCACTTACTTCGATCTCAAATGGTGGCTGTTGTTAGCCCTGAGCATGAGTTTTCAAAGAAAAAGACCTTGTCGTTTACTGAATTTTTCTCTCAAGAGTTGGTGATGTTCAAACAAGGATACTTTCATCGTGAAAGGTTAGATGCCATTTGCCAACAACAAAAACTGACCGCTAATTTCTCTTTTGAAACCAATCTATTACCTGTGATACTGAAAATTGTAAAACGTGACTTCGCCATTAGTGCTTTGCTCGAATTAGCCACAGAAAACGAACCCGACATTATCTCCATTCCTTTTAGTGACCCTATTTTTCTTGATATTTCGATTGCATGGAGAAAAAATGGTTATCTATCAAAAGCTGACCGGACTTTCTTAGAATTTGTGAAAAATAATCATTAAAGCTACCTTAAGAAACATGAAAAGTTCCCTAAATTGACACCTCATAAATGAAAAGTATGACTACAAAATTCAGTACTGACATTAATAAATATATGTGGAATATTGAATATCAGCTTAGTTTCATATCAAAAAATAAAAACCCATAAAAAAACGGCACCTCTTATAAAGAAGTGCCGTTTAGTTATTTAATAACTATTTCTAATGTATTTCTAGCGTAATTATTTAACGCTAGTTACTCGGCTAACACGCTCACCAGTAAATGATGCTGAACGAATTTGAACATCACCTTTTACTTTCGGTTTGTTTGCATTGTCGTATTCAACCCATGTCTTACCGCCATCTACAGAGTATTGTAGCGTTACACCTGGGAATGAAATATTCATGCTTAGCTCGCCTTTTGCGATTTCCGCACCTGGGATTGGTAGACGGTAATCAATACCCGCTCTTTCCAGCTTCGCTAATTCACGTTGCCCCATAGTGTTTGCAAATAAAGTCCAGTCAGTAAGCTGTGCTTTCTTATCTACTAGGTTTGTTTGTATAGAATACTTAACACCCGCTTTGTATTCATTTTCCCAAGACGCTTCATGCCATGCACGCTCTGCTGCTGCGATAACACGTGGGAAGACCATGAACTCATATTGCTCATCAGTACGCACGGTTTCAGACCAAAGTTGTGCAGACAGACCGTAGAATGGTTTCTTCGGTGTTACTGTACCCGTACTTTCAAAGCCGTTACCATCACGGTCAACTGATGTTTCCGCATTTTGAGGTAGGTTTTCTGGTGCAAAACCGAACATCTTACGCGTATCTGTTGCACGAGTTGCCCAGTAGTAACCACGCTCTTTTGCGTCGACTTCGTATGGGAAATCCATGTAAACGTAATCTGGGTTAGAGATAACTACGTCGTAACCTTTGTCAGCCCACTCGTACGCTGAAGCACCACCGCCCCAGTATAGTGTATCCCAGAAGTTTGCACGTACTGATTCAGTTGCGAATGCATTAGCGCCTTCAGAATATTTCAGACCATCTTGCCACGCTTGGAAGTGTGGGATGCCTTTAGCCGCAACAATTTTAGATACTTGCTCAGCAAAATGGCTTGGTAGATGTTCGAAATCTGCAACTTCACCGCTTGCAATCAGAGACTGACACTGTGGCGACTTTTCAAATGGGAAGTCTTGCTTAGATAAGTCTAAGTCACCTTTCCATGCGATTTTTTCTTCATCGTTGATGTCTTGGAAACCAGCATGAAGTTTGATGTTTTTCGCTTCATCACCACCGAAGTGCCATGTTGATAGAGGTACACCAGCCGCTTTATGCATTGCAGCCACTTCAGTGATCACTTTATCTACAAACGTTGCAGATGAATCTAAACATGGGTTAATGAAGCTTTGTTTGTTGTAGAATTGAACCGTTGTTACGTTTGATTCATCTTTTGGATCCATCAGACGGTATTGGTTCGCTTCTTCCATCTTACCTTCAGCAGCAAGACGTGCGTAACGCGCTTCCATTGACATAACGGCTGCACGTGAGTGAGCTGGCATATCGATTTCTGGAATTACTTCAACATTACGATGTTTCGCATAAGTTAAGATCTCTAAATAATCTTCTGTTGTGAAGTAACCAGAACCAAAGTTATCTGAATCAGCACCAGAACCTAGTTGAGGTAATAGACAAGAGGTTTCTGTCTCATCAAAACAACGATTACCACCAATATCCGTTAGTTCAGGAAGACCTGGGATCTCTAGACGCCAGCCTTCATCATCTGTTAGGTGTAGGTGTAGTTTGTTTAGTTTGTATGCTGCCATTTGGTCAACCGTCGCAAGAATCGCTTCTTTTGAATGGAAGTTACGAGCAACATCAACCATTACGCCACGGTATTCAAAACGGGGCGCATCTTCCACTTTTAATGTTGGAATTTCTGAGCTATCTAAACTTACTAGAGCAAGTAAAGATTGTACGCCGTAGAATGCACCCGCTTGATCAAATGCAACAACCGTTGTTTTACCTTCAGTGACGTCTAATTTGTATGCACCAGATACGCCATCTTTGAATTGCTTCTTATCTACAGAAACAGACACTGGATACTCACCCGCTGTTTCTAGGCCTAGAAGTTCAGCACGTTGGTTTAATGCTGCAAGTTGGTCTTCATCAATGCCATTTGCTGTAATAGAGATGCCTTTTGCTAAATCTACTGTTTTGTTAGTTATTGTTGTTTTTAATGGTGTAGGGATAATGTGAGAAGCGACATTCTCCTCTACTACATCTGCATTTTTCTCAAAACGCGTGTTTGCTGTTGCAACAACGTTATTATCAGCAAGAGTACGTTTTAGTTGAACACCGATGATTTCATCTACGAATTCACCTGTATCTTCAGTATCCAACGAAATAATATTACGAGCTTCAACACCAGGAGCTGTTACAAATGCGCCTGGCATAAAGTCAGTTTCAAATAACTGCCAGTATTCAGCAACCAGTGGAATAATGACTTCTTCACCAGCAGCAAAACCATCAAACTTATCTGTTGGTTCAAGTTTGTGTAAGTCACCTGTTACACGAGTAATTTTAAATTGGTCGTTCTCTACATCTAGAATTAAACGAATGCTGTGAAAATAAATTGTCCAATCAGCAGAATCAACTGCTTCACCTGTGTTGGTGATTGTCATGTTTACTTTATTACATGATGCCCATTCAGCCTGAAGTTCTTTACAAGCAAGGCCGTCATCAGCGCCTTGGTTAGTAATCACTGTATAGTTAATATCTAGGTTTTCGGCCAGTTGGTTAACTGTTGATTGTTCAGAAGAAGTAGAAGAACAAGCTGCTAAGCTTGCCATAATAACAGTAGAAAGAAGGGTTCTTTTCAACATAATTCCATTCCTAAAAATAAAGTAATTAAAATTCAAATCTGGAATTACAATACAAAAGTTTTTTAACTTTAAAAATTAAGACAAGTCCGATTCATGCTTTGAATCACACTTATTTCTATATTTTACGGTATAAATTAAAATAATGAGACCCACATCAACAAATAACAGAATGAGATACTAGCTGTTTCACTATAAATATAATTATCATTATGTGAAGTAAAGCACAATAAACCCCAATCAACTGAGGTGCAAAATAAAAATTTAAGACAGGCAATACATATTACAACCCCAGAATACTTAATTCACAGCGAAATAAAGTTTTACATGTATGTGTGCATTTTCTTAAAATTTTATTTTTCTGTTTACTTTTTTACTTAATAAAAGTGCAATCGATTGCACTCTCAATTATCAAAGAGATTAATGTAACAATAATTAATTAAGGAGACTTGAATCACTTAAAGTCGCAATTAAAGACATTATAATAGGCGATTATAAAATAACCGATATTAGGTATAACCATGAGCACATTAATTGCCATTGCGATTACTACAGGCATTCTTTCAGGTCTTTGGGGTTGGGTAGCAGTAAGCTTAGGCTTATTAAGTTGGGCTGGCTTTCTTGGTTGTACTACCTACTTTGCATCCCCTACCGATGGACTAAAAGGCATAGGGTTAAGTATTGCTACTAATCTTAGTGGTGTATTTTGGGCTATGGTGATAATTAAGCTTTCTTCAATGGTAAACCTAGAAATCATTGGTTATGTTATTACTGCTATTGTTGCTTTCTTTATGTGCGCACAAGCAAAAAAGAGTTGGTTAAGCTTTATTCCTGGTACCTTTATTGGTTCGTGTGCAACTTTTGCTTCAAGTGGTAACTGGCAGCTTGTTATTCCATCGCTAATCTTAGGTATTGTATTTGCTTATGCAATGAAGACATCTGGTTTGTGGCTAAAAGAAAAATTAGAAAATAACAAATCAATGGCAATGGGCAAAAGTTAAAGAAAAAATCCCAATCAAGGAAAGCCTCTAACTAATCTAATGATAACTAGTGAGAGGCTTTTTTATTCATCCTTGAATATCTTCCGAGCTTATAGCGTTGTAAAGCGACAGAATGGATTTAACACATTTCATAATTTCAAAAACAATCACTTATGAGAAATACGTAAAAATAATTTACAATTCAATAATTTATAAACAAAAAAAAACGCCGCTTGATATTGCTATCAAGCGGCGTTCTTAAAGGTGGCTCCCTTTGCTGGACTTGAACCAGCGACATACGGATTAACAGTCCGCCGTTCTACCAACTGAACTAAAAGGGAACAGGTGTTACATCTCATAACGAGAAATATGGTGCCGACTACCGGAGTCGAACTGGTGACCTACTGATTACAAGTCAGTTGCTCTACCTACTGAGCTAAGTCGGCACACTATATCTTTTTGTCATTATCAAGCTAACTTAGCTCAACAATGGAATGTGGTGGAGGGATAGGGATTTGAACCCTAGAACCGCTATTAACGGTTGCCGGTTTTCAAGACCGGTGCTTTCGACCACTCAGCCATCCCTCCACGGGACCTTTCTGAAGCATCTGCCTCATCAAGTTATGTCGCGCATTATAGATAAAATGAGATCAGGCGCAAGTCTTTTTTGCAAAAAAATGTTCACTTGATTAAAATTAAAGCCAATTGAATAATTCTTACTATGTTTAAAATAATAAGCCACTTTCAATATATGAAAACAGCTTAATTTTTATACCTATAATCAATCCCATACTAATACATTGCCATCAATAGCAAATTCTTTCTGTATGGGATCACCTCCATCGTACGACCATATTTCTGCAACTATACTTGATTGACGTTCTGCCAGTGAGAATTCAATGGTTAATGAACCATTTACCATCGCAGCATCAATGACTCTACTATCGTAATCAACAATATACTTTCCATCAATCTCTTCTGTATAAGCAGAATACACAGATAAATGTGTCCTTTCTGGTAAAGAGCCACTTAAGTTAATCTCAAGTGTGTGAGCGGTAACAGAGTTAAATGAAAAACCCTCAGGAGCAACCAAATCTTGTGTTTTAACTGGTTCTGATTCTGGTTGTGGCACTGTCGCTGGTGATGCTCCACCTCCTGTACCACCAGAGCTGCCAGAACCACCACTGTCACTACATGCCATTAAGAACAGTGACGCTATTACTATTAGTATTTTATTTTTCATCATGACGTCCTCTTCTTAGTAATATTTATTATCAACAGCATTGCTATTATCGTACCAATCGGTATTACTGATACCGCCAGAAGTCGTATAATCAGCAAAGTCAGGGTAAGCCGTCGTTAAATCTACACGCTCTCGTGGCCATTGCCATTCATCGTAGATCAATAACGCCCATGGCATATTATTTATCGTTTTAAAATAACGATCGCTGCTTGGATCACTTGTATCTTGAGCTAAAGTAAAGAAATTGGTGTCGAACGATTCTGTTGGTGCTTGATCAGCTAAGTGCACCTCATAACTTCGACCTGGAGCTTGAGCAAAGCTTGGTCCATGATAATAGCCTGGAGTAGCAAACAAGAATGGGTCATAAGGCATTGCCGGCATACTTGATGTTGCTATAGGGGCAGTAAAGCTAAAATTAAGCTCAAGCTCTATCCCTACATTTTCACGACAATCATTCTGAGTTCTAAAGTAAGAACACTCATAGCTAGAAACATCGGTGGTATCATTGATAAGGATGAAACTGGCCTCGCTCATATCTGACTCTTGAGGATCACTCCCTTGCAATGCTGTATTGTAGTAAAGCTGTGTTTTCGTCGAATCAATTAACTCATCATTAATTCCAGATAAACGAACGGCAAAACCACTATGATAACTTGCACCTACGGCCACTAATTGTGCTGAAATTATCACTTTAGCGACTAAACCTTCTTTTAGTACTTCTGTAATTCGATATCTCAATACCAAGTCATTCATGTCATAGTCTGCCGTTTCCGGCCAATTATCTTCATACGCAAGGGTTACGTAACCACTGGCTGATGGGAAATGACGTTGAGTCGTATTTGCATCCACAACCGTTGCCACATGATCTTCCACCTCACCCGAAGTTGAACCACCATAATAAGCTAATCCCGTTTGTTGACTAAAACGGAATCGAGACCACGTATCACCCACGGTTGCACCAAATGGTACCGTAATTATTACCGAGTTAATCCCTGCCACTAATGCTTTATCTGTGATAACTTGTTCGCCCTCATCAGCAAAATCACCATCATCATTCCAATCAAACCACGCTGATAAATACCCCGAAGTCGATGCGGTAATTGCAATCACTGAATCTAACCCTGGCTCTAGTGCTGTAACAAAACCGACACCATCCTCATCATCACTGGTAACAGAATCATCCGAATCAGGAGATTGAGCGGCATAGTAATCACCATCCACACTACTGCCTAACCAAGTGACATCATCCATTTCATGACGAGCCCCATTAGAATTTAGAGTTGTTCCATAACTATCCGGTGCATCACCAAAATCAATGGTTGCTGGCTCATCGGTATCAATTAAGGGAGCATTAGCACAACGAGCACCGTCGTTTTGACTTGAAAATGGACCATCAGCAAACTTGACCGCAGGAACCACACCAGAGTCAATGATCGCTTGGGTGGATAAATCGACTCGATAAACCTGCCCATCTTGATTACGAGATAAATACAAATACCCATCTACATCAAAATACATCGCACCAAAAGTGCCCAACTCTCCAGTGTCGCCGATATAAGTAGAAACCCCCGTATTGATATCAAACTCATATAACCAGCCAGACCCATTATCTACCCCATAAAGGTGATTATTATCAGGGTGGAAAGCAAAGTCAGTTAAGATAACACTGGTGGTTGAAGTAATAAGCTCTGCCGTTAATACAGCTGATACATTTGAATCTAATGGCGACAAGTCTATTTTATAAAATCCAGTACCTTTTCTATAAATATAATAATAATGATCATAAACATCACCAATATAAAATGTGGTACTTGCAGGAAGGCCAATTACAGACAATGTGGTCGCTTGAAAATTTTCACCTAAACGAACCACGTTATAGTTAGTGGTATCAAATCCGTATATATAGCGATCTTCTTCATCAAAGCCAACCCCATTTATATTTGCATTCAAACCAGTATCACTTTGCAAAACACGGTATGAACCTGTAACTAAATTCACACCATAAACTGCTACTGGGTTACCTTGAAATAAATAAGCCTTACTTGGACACGTATCGAATGGATCAGCCAATAACTTAGCACTGAAAAATAAAGAGACTAAAAATAGTATTCTTATAAATTTAAACATAGCATCTTCCTTTTTTTTATTTTACTCTACCTATCAAATATACAAAAGATATGCCATATTTAAATTGCTGATTTTATTGATTTTTATATTTATAATTTATTAATTATGAAAATGAAAGTCATTTTGAATATCAAAATAAATACTGGAGCTCTTTATTAACCCTTCTGCTTTCTCCATATTAATTTATACCCGAACTCTTATTTATTTATTACTAAATTCTCATTATGCAAACTGCATTGCAATTTGAGAGATAACTTTCACTCTTAATTTAAAAAAACAATAAACCAATGAATATATTAATAAAAAAAGTGGCACAGTTACTGCTGTATTCATAATACAAACACAAAAGGATATTTCCTTAGGAGCCTATTATGGAACTACATAAATTTGAATCAAATACAGAAACACTAATTTTGTCCATTCAAGGTGATATGGATGCCATTGGTTGCCGAGATATTCAGCCAGCAATTGACGAAGTACTTCAACAAGATCACCACCAAGTAGAAATCGACCTCGCACAAGTTGCCTTTCTTGACTCATCAGGCATAGGGGCGATTGTTTATCTCTATAAACGTCTTATTGAAAAAGAACGTACTATGCAAATTCAAAATGCACACGGACAACCATTGGAATTACTAAAGCTATTGCGTATTGAAAATGCCATTCCAGTAAATAGTACAACCCACTAATATTAAAAATGAACAGTTGGACATGGAGCATCATCATGAATAAACGACACTTATTCGGCTTTAGCTTAGGACTACTTGCATTGTCTGGTTGTACTTCATTTGCAGAGCCTGGAAAAGGTGGCGAAGCAGAAAACTACCCACGAGCGGCATTTTCTCCAGTGATGCCAGATCAGCCTCTAGGCCCAGAGCACGGTTTACGGTTTGATTGGGAGCTAGCCGCTCGTCATCTTGATATTCTCATATTAGAAAAAGCAGAATGGTGTTTTCCTGCCACTGTTCATCAAGCAAAACAAAATGAAACTCGAATTGCTCGAGAACTAGAAGGAGGTTTACAACTGGATGCCGCGAATGATTTAGTCATTCAACGTAAGCTATTAAAGCGTTTGGAACGACAGTTAGATTACGTAAAACGCCAAGAAACGTGCACACCACCCTCAGATTCCAACAATGGGAATTCAGATATTGTTCTAGCACAAACTATTTATGACTTACTAAATAGAGACAACCAGTTCGCATTTAACTCCGCGGAATTAAATCCTAAATACGTAGTAAATTTATCAGAAGCCTCACAGCTTCTTAATAAGCATCAAGACTTCAAATTATTAGTTACAGGCCATGCTGACGCCATGGGTGAAGAAGATTTTAATCAAGATCTCGCTCTTAATAGAGCTAAACAGGTAAAACGCTACTTAAATATTTTTGGATTATCTTCTGATCGCATACATGTCGATTCTGTTGGCTCAAATGATCCATACCTAGCAGGCACAGAACCTCATGTCAGACTAACCAATCGCCGAGTTACTATTGAATTACTTCAATTAGATCAACCGTTAATGTTAGAAAGCAACCACTCTAATGGAGGGAATTAAAATGCGTGTTTTTCAAATGATTTTATTCATTTTCACCTTAAATACTCCTTTTTTAACGGTTGCCAATGAAACTAACAATCATGTAAGAGTGGGTGATGTCATCTCAATAATGCTACCAGGTGAAGACTCTCTAAATAAAGATTTTCAAGTCGATAAACAAGGGCGCGTTATTTTACCTGAAGTAGGCCCTATTTTTGTGGCAGGAAAAACAGAAGCCCAAATGATCTCTAGCATTACATTAAGCCTGAAAACCATATTACAAGATCTCACTAACCTTCAGGTCTTTATTAGTAAACGCCAGCTAATCATCAATATTCAAGGGTACGTAAAACAGCCGGGGGAATACACCTTAACCGATGGTGACTCTGTTCAACTCGCTCTTTATGCTGCCGGAGGTCTACGCTCTGGTGCTCAATTAAACCGCTTACAACTTCGTCGAGCAGATAGAGTCACTACCTTTAACTACAAATCCTTTTTAGATTCAGGTAACCAATCTCTTTTACCTACGCTTCAATCATTGGATACCCTATTTATCCCTGCATCTCCTATGGTTGGTAATATTGAACAGGAATTTGATCCTGCAAAACTGTCTCAAGCCGGTGATGCCGCGGATGGAAAAAAAGCCATTAAAGTATTTGGTGAGGTGAATTCACCGGGGACATTCTCATATAAATCTGGGACTAATCTAGTTGATGTTCTTATGAGAGCCGGTGGCGTTACTCGTTATGCTGGTGTAGAGCAGATCCGAGTGATATCTAAAAATCAACCCGCGTTATTTAACCTTAAACGCTATTTAGATACAGGAGACTCGAGTTTATTACCGTCACTCGAAGTTGGTTCAACCATATTTGTCCCTAAACAAGAAGAAGAGATTAAGTCAGGTTCAAACATGGTGTATGTCATGGGTGAAGTAGCAAAACCGGGCGCTTTCGAAGGTAAAAAAGGCGCGACTTTCATGGATATTTTAGCCAATGCCGGTGGCCCAACACGTTTTGCTGAATCTCGCCAGATCCGTGTAATAAAAGCCAACGGAGATGTGATTAATTTTGATTTATCTGGATATACCGAAGGAACGAATTATATGCGCCCCCCTGAGATTGCAGAAGGAGACGCTATCTTTGTTCCTGAAAAAACCGACATGAACGAAAAGTCATGGTTAAAAATTGCGCCAAGCCGAGCCGTACGAGTACTAGGTGAAGTACAGCACCCCGGCCGTATTGAATGGTCAGATGAAATGTCATTTCTTGATTTATTAGCGCATGTAGGCGGCCCAACATTACGTGGTGATACCACGCGAATAGAAATTGTTACCCCTGATGCAAGTGGAACAAACCAAGTCTATACTTTTAATCTTGACTCGTTTATCTCAAAAGGAAAACCAGATTCAGCACTGCCTATCATCCGTGCAGGGGCGACTATTCGAGTTCATGATTTACCACAAGATCCATCAGATAATAAATCACAATGGGTACGTCAAAGCTCTGATAGTTCAATTTATGTTTTTGGTCAGGTCAATGCCGCAGGTCGTTACCGTTTTACCAACGACATGCATTTCTTAGACATTCTCTCAGCAGCGGATGGACCAACAATGGATGCCGATATTCATAACATCCGCATTACTCATCGAAATAAAAATTACGCACGAGTAAGCAAATTAAATCTGGCTTTATATTTCGAAACCGGTGATGAATCTCTGCTACCAAAAGTGAAAACAGGTGACACTATTTACATCCCAGAAAAAAACCGTATTTGGGTAGATGAAAGTAAAGAGAGCACCATCCGAGTACTGGGTGCCATTAATAAACCCGGCCGCTACCGTTTTAATGATTCAATGACGCTACTCGACCTACTTGCCGAAGCTGGTGGACCAAGTGATGTTGCTTATCTTGAAAAGATCAGTGTTGTAAATCACGTGTTAGATGAAGGGCAAGCAAGAACCTTTAATCTTATTAAATTTAGCCGTACTGCCGATTTTAGAAGCATTCCCGTACTCAGAGCGGGTGATACTGTATATATTCCAAACAAAGACGAAAGCACAATGAAGCAAGTAAGTGTTGTAATAAAAGATGTTTTTCAAATTGTCGCAACCATCGCCTTAATAGGAGCACTATAATGAGAATACCTTCGTGTTGTATGGAAATAGAACGGGTGTTTTTACAATTAGAAAAACACGAATGCCACTCACTGTGCATCACCTCAACAAACCCTGGCGAGGGAGTAAGCTCTCTTGCTCAAGCATTAACTGAAAGGCACTTACTTGCAGGTTATCGCACACTTTTAGTTGATTTTAACTTACAAAACCCAAGTTTAACTGCCTTATCTTTAGAGCACACAATTAATAATAATGAGACGGATAGAACGCATTGTTTAAGTTATATCGAGCATAATTCTCAAGTCGTTCTTGGCGTCCCGGTTCCACAAAAAAAAGCACAAATCGTTGAGTTACGTCAGCCAAAAAAAGTAAGTGAGCAAATAAAAAAGTGGCGTAAAGAGTTCGACAAAATCATCATCGACAGCTCTGCTCTCTCTCAATTAAATGCCAATAACATACCAGCACAAAGTATTGCAGGCTGCTGTGATGGCACCATAATGGTGGTGTTATCGGGCCAAACATTACAAACCGAATTAAAAGAAGCATTAACATCATTAGACAATCATCATGCGAACCTCATCGGCCACGTTTTTAATGATAAATACCAACCTCGACTTAAAAATGAGATATGCCGAGAAATAGAACGACTGCACTTTATTCCCAATGTAATCACCAACAAGCTAATCGCTTTCATTCAAAATAATCGATTCTTATCTACCGTGGTGTAATTATGACTGGCGCTATTTTACTTTTTGAAAATACCCAAACAACTTCACTAGAGTCAATCAGAGTGCTGCGTCAATCGCTGTCTAAAATACTTGATCAATTAGATCTACAACAAACATTCAAACACCAATGCTTACTTTGTTTTTCTGAGTGGAGTACCAACCTTGTGCTTCATCCTGATAACCCAAGTCTATACCTCACTGTCGCCTTAAAAAAAACCAAAACTCATTGGCAACTGAGTGTCAAAGATGATGGCGAACCTTGGGACCCAACCTTAAAAGAAAAACAGAATGACATTGGTGATTTTTCATTAAAATGTAATGGCCGTGGCATTGATATCATTCAGAGCCAAACGGATGATATTAGTTATCACAGCACTAAAAAAGAAAATGTATTTACCATGAGATGGGATCGGGAAGGAGAGCAAAGACGACCTCGCCTTCTTATCGTAGAAGATGATGTCATCCAAAACATATTATATCAGGCTTACTTGCGCGATCAGTTTCATATCGTTATTAAAGCCAATGGGGAAGAAGCCCTTAACTATCTCAAAAGTGAAACGGTTGATTTGATAATTTCAGACATTCAAATGCCAAAAATGGGCGGATTAGAGTTGAGACAACGCTTAGAATCTGAAAATACCTTCTCCATTCCCTTCATCTTTTTATCTCGCTTACAAGATAACAATACCTTAATGGACGCTGCTGATCTTGGTATTGATGATTATCTAGAAAAACCAATTAAAAAAGAAACCTTAATCCGTTCAATATCAAGAGTACTTGCTCGATTTAATCAGGTATATCGTTCACTTTCACAGCAAGTAAATCAAAAAATATCACACACGTTATTACCACAAGTAACGCTTAATTCTTCCGACTGGAAATTAGCGATCAGACAAAGAAATACTGGGCACGGCGGCGGAGATTTTGTATTATCGATGAGCGACGAAAACACCACTCAATTGCTACTGGCCGATGTGATGGGCCATGATGAAAGTGCTAAATTTTTTGCTTACGCTTATGCCGGTTATATTCGAGGCTTAATGCAAAGTACCAAGCGATCTCAACCAACTCAATTACTCTCTGTGCTATCAGATAACGCCTTTAATGATCAACTGTTATCTCAAACTATGTTGACCTGTTGTTGTGTAAGTTTAACTAACGAATCCATCGTGAAAATAGGCAGCGCTGGGCACCCTGCTCCACTGCATATCAAAAAAACAGAACCAATGCTCAAGACAAATCTCATCACAGTTCCAACCGAAGGGACCTTGCTTGGTTTACTGCCTCATACCCAATACAAAGAAACAGAAGCGACTCTACAAAAAGGCGAGCGACTGGTTTTATTTACCGACGGATTATTTGAATCAGGTAACTCAGTATCAGAGCGTGAAACACTAGAAAAAGCGATTAAAGAACAGCTTATTAATACGATT
>JAAGZR010000619.1 GCA_024206155.1 Aliivibrio sp. | reverse complement strand
TATTCATACCAATCTTGATAGCTTCTACAACGTACTTCATCCTTGTGTTATGCCTATGGTTCAAAAGCGTAAAGGTGGCCGTATCGTAACGCTAGCGTCAGTATCAGGTATCGTTGGTAACCGTGGCCAAACTAACTACAGCGCTGCTAAAGCAGGTGTTATTGGTGCTACTAAATCTCTTGCATTAGAACTAGCAAAACGAAAAATTACCGTTAACTGTGTCGCTCCAGGGTTGATAGATACTGGTATGGTCGATGAGCATGTAAAAGAGCATGCCTTGCCACAAGTACCACTGCGCCGTATGGGTGATCCAGAAGAAGTTGCAGGGCTTGTTAGTTACCTAATGTCAGATGTTGCGGGTTATGTGACTCGCCAAGTTATTTCTATCAATGGTGGTTTAGTATGAGTCGTCGTGTAGTTGTTACAGGTATGTCTGGCGTGACAGCCCTAGGCAGTGATTGGAATACCGTAGGCGAAAACCTTCGTAAGTGTGAAAATGCCACTCAATATATGCCAAGCTTTGAGGTCTATGATGGCCTAAATACTAAACTTGCAGCACCAATTGATGACTTCACGTTACCAAAGCATTACACCCGTAAAAAGATCCGCTCAATGGGGCGGGTGTCATTACTATCAACCGTAGCATCAGAGCAAGCGCTAGAGCAGAGTGGATTAATTGGCAATGATGTACTCACTAATGGTGAAACAGGCATTGCTTTTGGGTCATCAACGGGTTCAACCAATGCGATTGGTGCATTTGGTGTCATGCTGAATGAAAAGTCTACCAAAGCTATTACAGCAACAACCTATGTGCAAATGATGCCGCACACCACAGCAGTAAACGTCGGTTTATTCTTTGGTTTACGTGGCCGAGTTATCCCTACAAGCAGTGCGTGCACGTCCGGCAGTCAAGCGATCGGTTACGCGTATGAAGCCATTAAACATGGTTACCAAACCGCAATGGTTGCAGGTGGTGCTGAAGAGTTATGCCCAACAGAATCGGCGGTATTTGATACTCTGTTTGCAACAAGTTTAAAAAATGATGAGCCTAAAACTTCACCAAGCCCATACGATCAAGACCGAGATGGCCTAGTTATTGGTGAAGGCGCAGGTGCACTGGTACTTGAAGAATACGAACACGCTAAAGCGCGTGGTGCAACCATCTATGCTGAGTTAGTTGGCTTTGCAAGTAACTGTGATGCCGCTCATGTAACACAACCGCAAATGGAAACCATGCAATTATGTATGGAAATGTCACTAAAAGACGCTAACTTATCACCAGAAAAAATTGGTTACGTATCGGCTCATGGTACAGCGACTGAGCGTGGTGATATTGCAGAAAGTACAGCGACAGAGAATGTATTTGGTTCATCTATGCCAATCAGCTCATTGAAGTCTTACTTTGGTCATACATTAGGGGCTTGTGGTGCCATTGAAGCGTGGTTATCGATAGAGATGATGCGTAATAATTGGTTTAGCCCAACTCTGAATTTAAATAATGTCGATGAGCGTTGTGGCAAGCTTGATTACATCATAGGCACAGGTCGTGAAATTGATTGTGATTATATTATGAGTAATAACTTTGCGTTTGGTGGTATTAATACATCGCTAATCTTTAAGCGTTGGACTGAAGCGTAGTTTTGATAGATTTGGAATAGCAGATAAGAAAAAACCGGTGAGGGGGAATTCACCGGTTTTTTTGTATCTTCAGATTGGTTAGACCGAAAATAGTATAATTAAATCCGACGTGATTAGTTTACCCAGTCACGTAGTGTGAATGTTAATTTGTGCTCTTGACCTTTAAGGATCAAGTTTTCTTTAGTTAGGGTAATGTCGCTCCAAGTAGATAGTGTACTAGTCACAGCTTGTTCGGTGGTCATTGCATCACCAATACACATTTTCATTGTCATTCCCATTTTCTCAATACGGAATTGACCTTCTTTATTTAGCTCAGCCTGACCAAAAAAGTTGTTACAACCAGCGTTACCATTTGCCGTCATTTTCTCGCCAATTTCAAGACGAGGAGTTTCCATTTCTTCAGAAGAAACGATGTCTTTACCATCAACTTGAGTCAGCTGCCAGTTATGGTGTTGAAGCATATCAGCTGAAACTTGATCATCAGTCATTGCGTTATCGCCATTGCTTGCACATGCAGCCATTAATATAGGTAAAGATACAGCCACTAATAACTTTTTCATTTTAACTCCTAACAGATTTATGAATTTTTGCTTTTTTAATACACAGAAGTATAGAAGAGAATAACCGAATATTGTCAGTAAAACGTAAAAAACAGTGTCCAATTACTTTTGTTTTATAATTAGAATACAAAATGAGAAGGGGATCTTCATTTTAAGTAGAAGAATATTGGGAAGGTCTATAATTGAGTGCATCAGATAGATTAAAGCCCCGATACTGGTAATATCAGGGCTTTAAAGGGGTTGTTATTTCAATTGGTAAGAGAGAAATAACATAATGCAAAAGAGTAAAACAGACTCGAATTAGATGCGGATGAAGTCCATGTGCTCAACTTTAGGCTTAAACGCGTGACGTTGAACGTCTTGCGGCTTAACCTTAACAGTAGCGCCATTGATTACTAGCTCAATTGCTTCGTAAAACTCAGGCTTATCCATTTGGTTGATGATATCACTGTGGATTAGTTCGATTGATACTGGAGCTTCTGTGCCACCGTAAACGATTGCAGGGAATTTACCAGCGTGACGAAGGCGGCGGCTCGCACCCTTACCTTGTTCAGTACGTACTACTGCTTCAAATTTCATAGTCTTTACTCTCAAAATAGTAAAATAAAAAAATGCCATTAAGCTTAGCGACCTAACTTAACAGACTTTTCGTTTCGAAAAACGAGCGCGAATAGTACCATTCCATTATTTATCTAACAACCTATTTTCGTGTGTTTTTGATAGGTTTTTGTTAATGTAAAAGTTATCGTGGAATTCAACGATGAAAACGTATAACAATAAAATAGCAGCATGGAGGCAGAGATGAAAAAAATAGGATTAATTACGTTACTTTCTTTATCAGCGGTTGCAGCGGATTACGCCCAAGAAATAGAAGTCCGACAAGATAACTTCCAGTATCTGGATACAACGGTTGATTTATTAGATGATGCGTTTGATAAAGAGGTGCTAGATTGGAATGAAATCATGCCACTTGCCCAAAGTGCCCACTTAACGGTTGAAGAGCAAAAGACGTTGTTTCCAGAAGGCAGTGCAGATAACAGCCGAGCACGGACTAAAATTTGGGCCCAAAAAGCCGAATTTGAAGGCAAGTTTGATACCTTATCTCAGCAATTTATCTTAATTAGTGAAGCCGCAGTAGAGCAAGATGACGTTGCAGCACGAGCTGCCCTTGATAACGCATTTTCTCAGTGCCGCTCTTGCCATATGAATTATCGCTCTTTGTGGTAATCGAGTTTAAATCGGATGACGGTATAAACAGATTACTCTTCAAAGATCTTATCGCGGATAGACCAAAACTTACCTTGTTTACGCGCAATCACAAAGCTCGGTGGACGAAAACGGTGTTGATTATTCGCGATTTTTATTGCCGTTGTTTCTTCAAATGGACGGTGTCTATCGACCAAATGAGGGCGAACAAAGTTATTCAAAAATAATTGCTTCTGTTTTTTAGTCGCCATTTGCCACACTTCATGCAGCTCAGAATCATCGTCACCTAAATAAGTCACTTTAATTTGTGGCTTATCAAACTGGTTTTTCCCAGCGGTAAGGGTTAAATCGATGCAATTTAGGATGCGTGCATCTTTTAGCTTTAAGGCTTCTTTTAATTTTTTATCAGGGTCAACTAAGATCGCATCACATTCATGGCAGATACGTGCTGCAATATCATTATCTGCGCCACATTCATTACAATATTTGGCTCTAAAACGATAGCCACACTCTTCGCGAGTCCCATCATCATCTTCAAAATAGCCTTGGCAGCGACGTCCAAAGTGCTCAAGTAAAAAGCCATTACTGTCTAATTTACCCCAGAAGTTATTATTAAAACCGCAAGCAGGGCAGGGAATAGTAATGATTTCGCTGTTACTGTCAGGTTTAGGATCGCCCACTT
The DNA here is from genome assembly GCA_024206155.1 of Aliivibrio sp. Lineage (GTDB taxonomy): Bacteria > Pseudomonadota > Gammaproteobacteria > Enterobacterales > Vibrionaceae > Aliivibrio. Next base: position 736 of record JAAGZR010000619.1, on the reverse strand, counting down.
CAGGTTGATATAAATCATAACAGTTTCCCGCATAATCTAAGATGGTGCACTCTGTTTTTCCTTTAGCAAGACGTAACCCTCGGCCCACGATTTGTTGATACAAACTGACGGATTCGGTTGGACGTAAAATAGCAATTAAATCTACATGAGGCGCATCAAAGCCCGTGGTTAATACCGACACATTCACCAAAAATTTTGTTTCTTGGTTTTTAAACCGTTGAATGATTGCATCACGATCAGCCAATTTAGTATCACCAATAACCAGTTCAGACTCGGTTGGTGGTAATAAAGAAAGGATCTCTTGAGCATGGCGAACGGTAGCAGCAAAGATCATCACGCCTTTTCTCTCTTTGGCGTATCCCACAATTTGTTGAACAATTTGTGGTGTAGCGCGTTTGGATTCTTCAATCACTATATCCAATTCAGACTCTTTGTATTTACCGGTAGACGCAGGTTTTAATTGTGAGAAGTCATAGCTTAATACTGGCGCATCTAATAACTTTGCAGGAGTTAAAAAGCCTTCATCCAATAAGTACTGAATAGGCAATTCAAAAATGCAATCACGGAAAAAACGAGGCGTGTCGGTTTTTACCTGTCCGCGAGTGTGGTATTGGTAAATCCAACCAATTCCTAAACGGTAAGGCGTCGCGGTTAAACCAAGTACTTTGATACCTGCATTTTGAGTTTGTAAGTGATCAATCACTTTACGGTAGCTTGTGTCTTTGTTATCTGGCAC
>JAAGZR010000618.1 GCA_024206155.1 Aliivibrio sp. | reverse complement strand
TTGCTTTTTAATATCAATGCGCTTTCTATCAATATCTTTTAAAATTGATTTAATAGAAGATGAGTTATCTTTAACAAATTTCCTTTGCTTCGCGTCACTCATATCAACATATAAGCCTTCGTATTTTTCCGCCTCAGCTTCCAGGGCTTTTAGTGCATCTTCTGTAACTGTGCCCTCAAATATTGCTATATTCATTACTTGCCCCCTTTAAATTGATTTGATTCTATTTCTGTAATCGTTTGACACTTTGTAGTTATCAGTTAATTGCTTAATAACTGCGTCAGGTGAAGTGCCATTCCTTACTGCTTCAGTAATCCCTTGTAAATCCCTTTGATAATCTGGTTCGTTATACCAAGGCTTATTGTCATCCTCCTTATGTTGCGGAGCTCCTTTCGTGGCACTTCCTGCGTCATCATCTTCTTGTGCCAGCCCTATTATTGCGGCATAAGCGTACCTTCTAATATAAGTAACCGATGCACCCATAACCTGAGCAGGATTACTCGCACTACCGCCCGAAAGCTTCGCTATAGGTATGACGCAAGAGTTCGAAATGTATTCGCCACTAGAGTGACCCAAAACGGTTTCCATTGTTGTATTCCCTTTACCATCATCACCCATCAACTGAATAACACTAAGCCCACTGTCAGCAAGTAACGGCTTTGCCGCATCTATGCACTTACCTAGTGTGGCGTATTTGTAATTGTGACCATCTTTGCTTTTTTCCACATTCTCCAGTTTAGACTGAAAAACCGACATAGCTTTTAATAAAGAACATAGCGACTCTGACTTATTCATCTAACGGATCCTTTTCAATACTCTTTAAAAATAATATAGCTTGCTGCTCTGCTGAAGTTAGCACATCACCGTGAAAGTAATGCTTAACCCCTTTTACTGTAACTGTAATTGTTTCGCTATTCATACCGCCGCCCACAATGTAAAACCATCTGATAACAAGTTCATAACGTGCCATTCCTTACTTGCTTGCTTACTTTCTAAAAATATAATCTTTGCGCTATCGTCAAACACAAACGCGTCAGAATCTTT
>JAAGZR010000617.1 GCA_024206155.1 Aliivibrio sp. | reverse complement strand
TAAAAAGCTATATTGCCAACAGCTTTATCTGCACTTTGGTCTTGTGTTACATATAAACCTGAAAGGTTTGGTATATCTTGTATTTCTAATTTTCTAAATGTAGGATGTTTATCGCCACAGTCTGCTGGACACTCACCAGAAGTTACACCAAGAAATGTGCCAGCAGTTTGATGTCTAAAATGAATTTCTTCCTTTACTATTCCAGACAACTCTAAAATACCGCTTGCTAGAGAAGATAATCTATTTCTAAAAAATGGCTCTCTTTGCCTTCCTGTTGAAAACCCAACGCCAACCTCTACAAAATCAATACCAGAGGCGCCGAGTGTAATTCCAGAAACCCTAAGAGTTGAAGTGCTATTGTTACCCTCAATATCTAAGGCTGCTCTTGGATTGCTTGTATTTATACCTACTCTTCCGCTATCTTCTATCCAGACCAAATCAGGATCACTATCTAAAGTTTGCGCACCGGACCAGTAGCTAATGCTAGTTTTTCTAGCTGATGAAATTGAGTCAAAAGGGTTAGAAACAACACCAAAGACTCCGGGATAAGTGGCGTATACCTCTTTCAGTCCGTTGTCTACAAAGCTAACTTTTGAATTGTCTGATTCAGATGAACGGACAGAATTCCTACTAAGCTTAATATCAGTTCCAACTTGAAACAAAGTACCAGAACCAACTTCATATTTAGAGCCATCCGTAATTGCATAAAAAGTATGACCACTTAAAGGTAAGTAGTCAAGGAAAGCACTAAACCCAGCCACAGCGCCTTCTAATATAACATCAGAAGTGCCTGTGATATGAGTAGTTTCTTTTATTCTGTCGAAAAGTGTAACGTCTTCCATTTATCTAACTTACCGTTGGGGATGGATCTGCTATAGTACCCGGACCTAATCCGTAAGCTACGAAATCATTTAATTCAGCATCAACCAAATCGTTATCATCACTTCTTATAACATAATGTATGCTTCTAAGCGAGTTCGCGTCATCGCCTTCTCTCATGGTC
>JAAGZR010000616.1 GCA_024206155.1 Aliivibrio sp. | reverse complement strand
GACCATGAGAGAAGGCGATGACGCGAACTCGCTTAGAAGCATACATTATGTTATAAGAAGTGATGATAACGATTTGGTTGATGCTGAATTAAATGATTTCGTAGCTTACGGATTAGGTCCGGGTACTATAGCAGATCCATCTCCAACGGTAAGTTAGATAAATGAAAAATGTTTTACTTTACGACAGAGTAAAAGAAACTACTCATATCACAGGCACTTCTGATGTTATATTAGAAGGTGCTGCGGGTGGATTTAGCGCTTTTCTCGATTACCTACCTCTCAGCGGTGATAGCTTTTACGCAATTACCGATGGTTCTAAATACGAAGTTGGTTCTGGCACTTTGTATCAAGACGGGTCTTACGTTAAGATTAGTAGAAATTCGATTCGCTCATCTGAGTCGGATAACTCAAAGGTTAGCTTTGTAGACAATGGACTGAAAGAGGTATACGCTACTTACCCCGGAGCTTTTGGTGTTGTTTCTAACCCATTAGATGCGCCTCAAGTCTCTAGAGAAAGCGGAATT
>JAAGZR010000092.1 GCA_024206155.1 Aliivibrio sp. | reverse complement strand
CCCTAAAATCCTTTTGTCATCACCTTTTTGTCATGTAGTATTAGATCATTACTTTAATGACACCTAGGCTCAATTCATGTACATATTTGGCTATCTAAGAGCATCAACCAAAGAACAAGACGCAAAAAGAGCACAAGACAGCTTAAAGTCTTTTGCTGAAGATAAAGGTGCTCGTATTGCTGGTTGGTATATTGAGAACGTTTCAGGCGCATCACTACAAAGACCTGAGTTAATGCGATTACTTAAAGATGCAGAAAAAGGCGATGCTATCCTTATTGAGCAAGTTGATCGCCTTTCTCGTCTTAATGATGAAGATTGGGAAACACTCAAAGCATTAATCAATAAAAAACAATTAAAAGTGATCAGCTTGGATTTACCAACCAGTCACACTGTACTAATGAAACATCATAATGATGATTTTACATCAGCCATGTTCAGAGCAATCAATAATATGATGTTAGATATGCTGGCAGCCATAGCACGAAAAGATTACCAAGATAGACGAAGACGTCAGGTTCAAGGTATTGAAAGAGCTAAGATCGAAGGTTTTTACAGAGGCCGAAGACCAGATCTAGATATGCATGAAAAAATAATCCAACTTCGTGTACATAATCAGTTAAGTGTCAATGCAACAGCGAAGTTGGTAGGAGTATCGGCAAGAACCGTGATACGAATAGTTAAGATATACAATGAAGACCACGTTTAGATATTCAAACTCATATCATTATTTGAATTTTACGTTCTTTTCCCAATCAGCATCAAACACATTTTCAGTCCCTTGAGACACTAAATGTATAGGGAGAACATTCCAACTATTTCCTGAATCATCTAAAACAGAGATCGTTTTTTGATTTTTCTTAATCACAATACTGCATACTTTAGAACCATTAGGAGGTATAAAAAAAACGGGATCTCCTAACCTAAAATTGTCCATAAGTACTGCGTTTTTGAGCGATTCTAACTCTCTTAATCGCTCTGTAACTCTGCAATTTAATTCAATCAATTCTTTTATCGTCAAATCACTTATATCAAACATATGTATTTACTTAATAAGGAGTACCACATAATGTATGCAACTTTGGTTTCTTTGTGATTAAGTCAGAATATTTTAACCAACACTGAACGAATAAAGAGACCGATTTATCTTCATTTTTAACACCGAGTAAAAATAACTTTTCTTCCTCACTGTTTGGCATTAGAGAGCCATCAAGAAGTCCTTTCATGGTCAAACCATAATTATCTAAAACTGCGGCTTCCTTAATCGTAAATCCTTTGCGATTAAACCCTTTTGGAAAATGGACATCATCGTAAAACCGAATGCTTTTTCTCATATTTTTTACCATCAAATAAATAGACTTGACCATATAAAGCAATTTTTATTTTTTGTAAAACAAAATTAATTTTCATTTATAAAAACTGCTATAATAACGTATTTAACTCACTAATTTCGCTCTGATTTAGACGCATAGCCATACTCTCTAGCAAATCGCTTCACTTCATGGATAGGACGATACTGTTTAAACTCTTTATCGAAAGAGATTGAAAATAATCGAATGTACTCTTCATAAGATGTACCACTCTCTTTACTAGCAAGATCTGCTATATCTGCAATCTTGTGCATCACTGAATGGGATAACATTGATACTCTCCTTTTTAAAACCATTAAGCAAAGGCATAGCCTTTTCTATATGACCGCAAAAATCCTGCGTGTTTCAGATCCATTAACACAAAATTAATGGTATCACGCCCTACCCCTTTAAATCTCTCACCAATCCCTCGTTGGCTTGGTTTTACTTCTTTTGCCAGTACCGCTTGCTTGATCTCCAGATAGACTTGCTCATTACATTTTAGATGGTCGTCACTGAATGCTTCCTCTTCATGACAATCAACAGGGTCAGAAACGCAGTCATTAAAATATTCGTCATTCACTGCGCATGACTGTGTAACCACTGCGCACGACTGCGTTTCAATTTCTAACTGCGTTTGAATAACGTCAGGCTGAATAAGCTCTAGTGCAGACGATTTCTCATGACTGCGCACAACTGCGTTCGAGTGCGCGTGACTGCGTTTCAGTGCGTTAGAAACCAACACTAACAACCAGCTCATTAATTCCAATGCAGCAGAGGTAATGTAACTAATCAGCAAACCAAACTTATCAAAGACGGTCGATTCACTCGGTAGAGTAGATTGACGTTGATAAAGATCATCGATACGAACTAAAAGAGGTTCAACTTTTTCTAGCGTTCTTTCTGATTTAGTAATGAGGTTTGCGTTTTGTTGTTTGGCCGCAAGAAGACGTAACTCATCCACTTGGGTTGTGTATTCTTTAATTTGCTGAGAAACCGCTTGATAAGCAGTACTGTTTTTTTGACTGGCAACGACACCTTGCTCTAAAGCGGCCACCGAAGCAGAGAACGAAACAGCACTTAATGTCATGCTCAATACCAGAGCAAACAACGCAGAAGCGTATTGTTTTTGTGAAAACAAAAACAATACAAACAATGGTGTAGCGCATTTAGCCAAATCTAGCACAATGCCTAACGCTGTCATTAGAATAGGCTCACCCATAGCTAAACCTATGCCATACATGAATTTAGCCGTTAAAATTGCAGATAGAGAAGCCGTTGCGATAGATAGCACTATGCAAATAGGCTTTAAAATAGTAGAGTTCATTTGTGATTAATTCCTATTGAAATAGTTGGTCACGCTAACCCCTAGGAGACTTTGGCGAGGAACTTAGGGGTTTCTTTCATTCTTTCATTCTTTCATTCTTTCATTCTTTCATTCTTTCATTCTCGTAAAATGATAAGAATAACTCCTTCAAAGACAAGCCTCTTTCTGCTGCATATGATTTAATTTCATTATGTTTTTCTGGTGTAACCTTAAACTGAATATTTTTAGTCTCTTCACCACTAGATGCTTTACTACTTGCTGGCATATCTGTTACTAATGTAGGCTTACCTGATGGTGGCGCTATTTTTACTTTATTATTTTTCATAAAATCCCCAATCATTAAATCATTAAATCATTAAATCATTAAATCATTAAATCATTAAATCATTAAATCAACAATCTCTTGAATTGCTTTTGATGTCAATTTATTAAGTGATGGATATCTAGTCTCGGTAATAGATAAACCTTGATCTTGAGCAGAAGAGTATCCTGCTTTAAAAGGAATAGCTGTTTGACATACGTTGAACCCCCACGCCTTAATTGTTTCAACCGCATTACTTGTTTCAGAATCAGTAGGCGACTTATTGACTAAAAAAATGATTTTATCAACAGGTATACCATTCATTTTCAAATCATTCGCTAAATGTAATTGAGGCTCTAAATCATCTAATGAAGTACCCGTTGGTAACACTATTAGTGATGATGCTTTAGCTATAACAATAGAATCCTGATCAGCGGCAGGGCGGCCATCTATAACAAGTAAATTATATAATTTCTCACATTTTAATGCAGACTCAACTCGGCGATGAGCTGATGTTGTAATTGTTGGTTGGATTTCTTTTTGATCTCTCCTAGCTGACCATTTACAAGATGTTTGTTGCTGCCAATCCATATCGGCAATATGTACAGTCCAGCTATTATCAGCAAAAGCAACTGCAATACTTCTAGCTAAAGTACTTTTAGTTACTCCTCCTTTTTGACTTAAAAAACTAATTATCATATATAGCACCAATCATTATTTAATGAAAACATGAAATAATGAT
>JAAGZR010000091.1 GCA_024206155.1 Aliivibrio sp. | reverse complement strand
CATCTCATAACATTAATCTCTTCTGATTAACTAATGATAAATCACATTATTACTGAAATTATTCTTGTAACTTATAGTCTTTGATACAAGTCGCATAGTTCAAATCACTTCGCATATCTATATAACCAAACGGTTTAAAAGTGCTTATATTTGTTTCATATTTGTTACCAAATTGTTTCACTTACATTTATCCACAAGGAGCGTTATCTATGTTTAAGCAAGCGATACTCCCAGCACTTATTACATTAAGCTTTTCAGCCTACAGTTTTACCATGAATCCACAGTCTGATCCTGAAAATCCAACAGGCTATGTTGTAACTAAAGCTGAAATTAAGGCAGCTGAAGATGCGAAAACATTAGACCCTATGTATGACGTATGGGCTAAAGCTCTAGAAACATTACCGAATTCAGCAGTAGAAGCCATTGATGCCGGTGTTGCAACTAACCCAGCCAACGTAAAGCGTGTTGAACAAGTTTTCCCTCAATCTGAATGGTTCTTCTTAACTCAAATGGCAGCGCCTGAATACACGTATACCCGCTTCTTACGTGCTATTGGTAAGTTCCCTGCTTTTTGTGGTGACTATACGGATGGACGAGACGCTGATGCCATTTGTAAAAAATCTATCGTAACGGCATTCGCGCATTTCTCTCAAGAGACTGGTGGGCATATTGCCATTGATAACGTATCTGATAACCCTCTTGCACTTGAAGAATGGCAACAAGCCTTAGTTCACGTTCGAGAAATGGGGTGGTCTGAAGGTCAAGAAGGCTATACCACAGGTTGTGGTCAAAATGATTGGCAAAATAAACGCTGGCCATGTGCCGCTGGTGAAGGCTACTTCGGTCGTGGTGCTAAACAATTATCTTATCACTTCAACTACGGCGCTTTCTCTGAAGTCATGTTCGATGGTGATGCTACCGTGTTACTAAATAACCCAGGGTTAGTTGCTGATTCTTGGCTAAATCTAGCATCAGCGGTTTGGTTCTTCTTAACTCCTCAAGCACCAAAACCTGCCATGCTGCATGTTATTGACCGAACTTGGACTCCTTCTCAACGAGAAACAGATGCAGGCATTGGTTACGGATTTGGCACAACGATTAACGTTATTAATGGCGGTATTGAATGTGGTGAACAAAACAAAAACAAGGGTCAGCCTGTTAACCGTATTCGCTATTGGGAAGGGTTAGCACAACATTACCAAATCCCAGTAGAAGCAGACGAAGCAAATACCTGTTGGCAACAAACTCCTTATGGTAGTTTGAACTTAAATGGTGCGACCGATGTACTTTACACTAACTGGGATGGTAACTGGAAATACTACCCTGATCGTCCAGAAGGTGCTTCTTTTGAGTGTGAATTAGTCGGCTTTCAAACTGCATATTCTGCGCTTGTCCCTGGTGATTATGAAAAATGTGTTACGAACTTCTATGAATCTCACGCTAACTGGCCTGTAACTCGTGTTGTTGAAACGCTTCCAACGGATACATCAGAGCCAACCGACCCGACTGATCCAACAAACACGTGGGATGCAGACAAAGTTTATAACACTGGAGATCAAGTGATTGTAAATGGCGTAACTTACCAAGCTAAATGGTGGAATCAAGATGATAACCCTGCAACGAGCACAACAGGTGTTTGGGAACTGATCGACGGTACTCCAGCAACACCTGTTGACCCTGCACCTGTAGAGCCAACTCTACCAACGCCTGTTGAACCT